>CAXMPL010000249.1:0-3629 GCA_964195125.1 uncultured Kiloniellales bacterium
GCTTGGCGCGCTCATCTATAACCTCATTTCCGACCTGGTTGGCGGAATCGAGATCATCGTGCTCGAGGAGACCTACCTGGTGGCGCAGGCTCGCCAGGCACCGGTGCGCCCGGCGGTCCACGTACCGACGACGGACGAAGTGGATACGGTGCGCGACGAAAGCCTCGTCCAGGAGCCAGCGGGACCAACCACGGAGTCAACGGAGGAGCCGGAGGTTGAGCCATTAGGGACCGAGCCGAGTGAGGTGGAGCTGGAAGAGGTGGAGCTGGAAGAGGTGGAGTCGGAAGAGGTGGAGTCGGACCAAGGGGGGCCGGTGTGGAAGTCACCAGTGGCGGCCGAAGCCGGAGTCGATGACGCTGGAGTCGACACCGGCGACGAAGCAGACGAAGAGGCTATCGCCGCCGTATCCGACGGCTGAGTGGTGAGAGCGCACCAATTGGTGACCGTTTTTCCCGCTCTTGGCTATAGGCCGCTCGGGCCACGGCTCCGCCAGTAAGCCTCGCCGACACCCGACCGGATCGCGTCTTATTTGCGGAGCCTCTGGTTTCCCGCTCTTGGCTACGGCTGCTTGGGCCATGGCTCCGCAAATTGGCCTCGCCGACACACGCGGGATGGGAGCCTCTGGGTTAGATCTCGGGCGCGTCCAGGGTGAGCGGCAGCTCAATCGCGGCCGCAGGACCGGAGGCCGTCACCTGAGCAGGGACTACGTAGCGGAGGCGCTCGAAGAAACACAGGCCTTCAGCGTCCTCCCTGCACCACACCAGCGTGAGGTCGGCGACGATCGAACCAGTGCCTGGGTTGAGGGTCATGCCGATAGGGACAGGGAACTTGGTGCCGGTCAGGTCGATCCGATCCCCGTTCGGGAAGGAGGCGACCCCCCCCTCCTCGAAAAGGAAGAGCGACGACGAGGCATCTTCGTTGACTTTGTACCCCGCGGGAAGAGTCACGTCGAGGATAAGTTCGGCTGGGCCAGCGGCCGCTTCCACCGTTGGCAGGGTGACGACGGGACCGTTGTAGGTCGCCTCGCCGGCGCCGGTGTACGCATCGAGCCCGGTGAGGACGAGGGTGCTGGTCTCCCCCGTCGTGAGGTCGATACGCCGGATGACGTGATTGTTGGTGTCCGCAACCCATGCCACGTCTCCGTCGACCGATAGGCCGCCTGGCTCGTAGAAGCGCGGGTTGCCACCGTCTTCCCAACCCTGCTCGCCACCGTAGAGGGTGACCGCTTCGCCGGTGGCCGGGTTGATGCTTTTGATCTTTGAGTTGTAGGTGTCGGCGACGAGGAGCAGGTCCCCGTAGAAGGCGACGCCTAGCGGGTGCTGGAATCGGGCCGCGCTGCCGACACCGTCGACGTCCCCGAAGTCGAATAGGCCGGCGTCGGCGCCGGCGACGAGAGCCGTTACGCCATTGGCTGAACCCACATCGGCGCTACGGATCGAGCTCGACTCGCTGTCGGCGAAGTACAAGATCCCATCACGGATCGCCAACCCCGAGGGTTGGGCGAGCTCTGCCTCCGCCAGCGGCCCGTTCGCGGTGCTCTCGCGAGTGTTGCCTACCAGAGGCCTGGCGGTCATCGATGCCAGGTCGATCACCCATATCTGATGGGTGCCCGCATTTGCGACGTAGAGCAGTTGCCCGTCGGTAGCGAGCGCCCACGGCGATGCCAGCGAGACGTCGGCCAAGGCCCCGCCGACCGGTGGCCACCCCTTGTCTCCGGTGCCGGCAAGAGTCCCGACCGTTGCCGTCGCCAGGTCGATGCTGCGAACCGTATGATTTGTGGTGTCGGCCACATACAGTGTCTCACCGATGAGGGCGAGGCCCTGGGGCGAGAAAAACGATGCTTGCGACGCAGTGCCGTCGACGAAACCGGCGGTCCCCGACCCGTAGATTGCGACCACCTCGCCTGCATCCGTGGTTGCGATGATGCGATGGTGCTCGGTGTCGGCGATGTACAAGAGGTCGCTGGCAGGGTCGGCGAGAACTTTTCCCGGGTAGGAGAGCACGGTGTCGGCAGTCCGATCTTTCTCGAGCCGTAGAGCGACGGGCTCGGAGTTCAGCTCGCCGCGAGCCGAGAACTCGGCGACCACGTTGGCCAGCACCGGAGCGACAACCTCGTACACACCCTCTCCTGCATGGGTGCCAACGACATTGCCTGCAGGATCGATCAGGACGATGGTCGGCCACGCTCGGGCCTGATAGGAGTCCCAGATCTCGAAGCCGGCGTCGTTCACTACGGGGTGCTCCAGGCCGTAGCGCTGGATGACCTCGCGAATGTTCTCGGTCTGCGCCTCGTTGGTGAACTTCGCAGAGTGGACACCGATGACAACGAGCTCGTCCGGGTACTCGGCCTCGAGCCGCTTCAGGTCGGGGATGATGTGGATGCAGTTGATGCAGCCGTATGTCCAGAAATCGAGGAGCACGACCTTGCCCCGAAGTGCGTCCAGGGAGAGCGGCTCGGCAATATTGAGCCAGTCGAGGCCGCCAGGGAAATCGGGCGCGGCAATGGATCCAGCCACCGACTCGGTGGTTGTGCTCGGCGCCTCCACCTCGGTGGCGGCTTCGGTGTCGTCGGTGGTGCCGCTCGAGACTCCGGTCGAGGTGCATGCCGCTACGAATATGGCTGCACCGACAAGCAGCCAGAAGGTCCGCTTCATGGGGCCATTCAAGTGGGGGTTGGCGGTTACGGGGTCAAGCCGTGGCCGAGGTGAAGGATGCGATTTCCAGACCCACCCTCAGTGCGGCGAGCAGATACTCGTCGGCATAGTCGGCAGGGCGTACCAGGCCGGGCTGAGTAGTTCCCGAGGCAACCGTGACTGCCCCTGCGGTCAACGCCAGCGCTTCCAGGTGGGTGGCGAGGTCGGCGATACCGAGGATCCGGTTGTGTTGTTCGTCCGAAACGCGGACGACTGCGCCCGCCCATTCCCCCGCCACTGGGACAACTACTTCGGTGGTTATTCCATGTCGATACCGGATCCGCCCCCACCGCGCCCCTACCGGATCGGGAAAGGTGACCGGCTCACCGGAGCGAAGCTGGGTCCCCGGCTCGGTCCAGGCAATCAGTGCGGTCCTCGGCTGGCCGATCGAGGCCATCTCACGCGCCACCAGGGCGTGGGCAATCCCCGTTGCGAGGTTGGCCCCGGTCATGAACGGGACCGCCGGGCTCTCCGGTGCCAGGTCGTCACCGTCGATCCAGGCGACGATCGGGACACCCGATGCCATCGCCCGACCGGCGATCCCGAGCTCCGGGTCATCGGTCACCACGACATCGAAGCCCTCGAGGTCATCGATGCGACGCAGGCGCGAGTCGCGATCGGAGACCGGTTGTCCGACGATTCCTAGGGTCTCCAGCTTTGCTTCCCCGAGAAGCAACCGCCCGGTTCGCATGCCCACCTCGGTGCTGTGATCGAGAGCGATCCTCATGCGTCGTCGTGGTCTTCTGGTACCCATGTTCCGGGTTCCGGCGTAGGCCGGCGTTCCTTGCGGGAAGCAACCAGAGTGATGGCAACTGCAGCCGCTGCAGCGAGAACGGCGAGGTTGAATGCACGCTTCATGACCCGGAGGGTACCGAGTTGGCAGAGTTGCCAGTTTGGCCGACGGGAACCCCCCGCATGACTGGCATCCTCCGGCGG
>CAXMPL010000250.1:0-1580 GCA_964195125.1 uncultured Kiloniellales bacterium
GCATACACTGGCATCGGAGGTGCCCATGCCCATTTCCGTCGACGAGCTGCTGCGGCGGGCTCGAGCCGTGCTGGACCGGATTCCTGCTGAGGACTTGGAGCGGGAGCTGGAAGCAGGTGCCCTGCTCGTCGACATCAGGCCGATCGAGCAGCGAGAGCGCGACGGCGAGCTACCGGGAGCGATTGCGGTTGACCGCAACGTGCTGGAATGGCGCCTGGCACCTTCGAGCGAGTGGAAAGTCGTCGACGTCGAGGACGGGCAGCGGGTAATCGTGGTGTGCACCGATGGCTATCAATCGAGCCTGGCTGCGGCGAACCCGCAGGAGCTCGGTCTGAGCGGCGCCACCGACGTCGAGGGCGGCTTCACCGCCTGGAAAGAAGCGAGGAGGACTCAATGAGGGCGGCACTGCCGGACTCGGCAACCTACGTCATCGTCGGTGGCGGGGTCCATGGTCTGAGCACCGCCTGGCACCTGGCGATGGAGCTGGAGGCAAGCGGCCGAGGATCCGGTGCCGACATCGTGCTGCTCGACAAGACCGCACCTGGGGCCGGAGCGACCGGCATCGCCTGTGGGTGCGTGCGCAACCTCTACATGACCGAGCCGCTCCATGCCATCGTGCGCGAGTCGGTCGACGTGTGGAACTATGACCCGGTGCTCTTCGGTTTCCAGCAGGTCGGCTACATCTCTTGTGGCGAGGAGAACCAGCTCGAGGACTACGAGCGGATCCATCGCAGCCAGAACGACATCGGCTATCCGTCGGATCTGTACGTCGGTCAGGAGGCGCGGGATTTCCTCACCAGTGTCTGGCCCGACTTCAAGCACCACACCATCGACGTGGTGATCCACGAGCACCAGAGCGGCTATGCCGGTACCGCCCAAACGGTCAACGGGCTCACCACGATGTGCGAGCGCTACGGGGTTCGGATCCACTCCGGCGTGGAGGTGACGGGCTACGAGGTGGCCGGCGGTGAGGTCAAGACCGTCGAGACCACCCAGGGCAGCATCGACGCCGATGTGGTCTTTCTCTGCATGGGAGCCTGGATCCCTGGGCACTGGGAGATGCTTGGCAAACCGATGACGCTCGATGTCGGCTACGCCGACGGATCGATGGTCAAGGACAAGGACATGTGGACCTACTGGCGCCTTGAGGAAGGCGAGGTCTACTACGACGGGCCCTACTACACGGCCGACAATCTCAACCCCCCGGTGCTACACATCGAGCTGATGAACACACCGGTGCACGATCCCGAGACCGGAGAAGAGCTCGATGACAACGTGTACGTATATTGGAAGAACGGCACCGAGCGCATGGAGCGACCCGGGATCCAAGGCGGGGCAATGCCCTTCGAGCTGGGGCCGAAGGCGAAAGTCGAGCCCTACGGGCATGCCAACGACGGATACCAGGCGAGGCCCGAGTTTGCCGACTACATCACGGCCTGCATGGGCATGTTCATGAAGCGATTCGAGGGAATCCGCCCCGACTTCAAAGAGCGTCGCAACGGCGGGATCGGCGCCTTCACCCCGGATAACGTGCCGATCCTCGATTGGATCATGCCCAACGTCTACATGATCGCCGACTC
>CAXMPL010000251.1:0-3324 GCA_964195125.1 uncultured Kiloniellales bacterium
CGATGTTCTCCAGCTTCCCGTCGCCCGGCCACATGGGCACGGGTTTGCGGAGGAAGCGCTGATACGCCTTGAGCCGGAACTCGAGCATCCACTCCGGCTCCTTCTTCATACGCGACATGTCGCGGATAATCTGCTCGTTCAGGCCCTTTTCGGGCTTGTAGACGTAGTCCTCCTCGTCGGACCAGCCGAGCGAGTAGGTACCGAGGTCGATATCAACGGTCGTCACGTGTTCACCTGATTTCCACTATGAAGATAGTGTCATTATACGACAGCCGATGGCCACACGGCGAAATTAGTGGTGGGCGGTTCCGGGAGCTCCGAAGGGCGACACCGCCGGAGCGGGGAACGAGTGGGAGTCGGGAAGACCGGTATCCGCCCCAACGGGTCGCCTGTACTAATGACAACGCAGGCAAGGTCGGATTCGTTCCCGATTCAGCCCCAGGACGCAAGTCGCAAGACGCAAGCAAGAAACTCGTACCTGTGACTTGTGACTTGCGACCCGTGACTCGTTAGAAAACTTCCTCGCACCACGGCGCGACGTCGGTCCGGAACAGCTTGTGGAGCAAAGAAACCCGATCGGCGGCACCATCGATCTTGCCGGCGGCGGCCATCGAAACCGCGTTGCTGCCCCCGAGGTAGAGCGCACCGAGAGCATCGACGCCGAGGCTGACGTCGGCGTTGCCATCCACCGCCACACACTTCCCCACACCATCCGAAACCACAACTTCGTATACACCAGAGATGTCGGGCCGGAACGGATCATCGACAGCGATGCGGATCGAGCCGTCGGTTTCGTAGCTGCGGGCCTCGAGGGCCGCTGCCACGTCCATGATGCGCACCCACAGCGCATCGCCGCGTTTACGTACGAGACGGCGCGGCTCAGCAAGCTTCCACCACAGCGGGTCGTCCACCGGCAGGTTCCACCACCGGATCCGCGGGAACAGATCGATGCTGGCCACGTACTGCCACAGGCCGGAGTGGGCGCGGTCGGTGGTGGAGATGGCCTCGATCACCCTCACCTGACCAAGTGGGACCTCCCCGCTCCAGTCCGATTTCTGCACGTAGATGACGTAACCCTCCGTAGAGCCATCGGCCTGGTAGACCGCGAACCGCTTCGCCGACATACCGTCTCGCCGGTGGGGAGGGTCGCGGACGACAGAATGAGCCCACCAGTCTTGGCTGCGCGAAAGCATGCCAGAACGCCTCCGCCGGGCCGCGTCGTATATCGGTGGAAACACCTCGACGACGCTATCGGGATCGATCAAACGGACCGTACCTTCCAAGACGGTACCAATCGTCACAGCCAGCGTCGGTGCCTCCACCTCGTCCCTGCTGGTTGCGTGACCAAAACCGAAACGACCGTAGATGCCGGTCTCCGAGGCCCATAGCCCCACCAAGGCGTCGCCGCGGCGCGCAACGGCATCAAGATGGTCTTGCATCATCGCGCTAAGGACTCCCTGGCGACGATGGGTGGGCTGCACGGTGACCACCGTCGTTCCCGTCATGGCGACGGCGGCTCCACCGGGGACGGTCACGTCGAACTCAAACGCAGCCAGGGTTCCCACCATCTCGTCGCCGTCGTAGGCGGCAACCGTGAGATCAAGGGGCAGCAGAGCCAAGAACTGCTCGGAGTCACGGTCTTCTTCTGCGAGGTCGTCGCCGAAGCCGCGCTCGACCTGTTCTCGGAACCGCTCGATCTCGTCCTTGGTGATCGGTCGTGTGGTGATCACGGTGACGGAGCCTACCGGCCGTCATAAGACCACAGGGCGAGCGGGTATGGTCCCAGACCCCTGCAAACCAAGGAGCACCATGACTCGTATCGCCGTCCAAATCCACCCCCAGCACGCCGACTACGGACAGATCCGCGACACCGTATTGCGTATCGAAGACATGGGTGTCGACGTCGTCTACAACTGGGACCACTTCTACCCCCTGTATGGGGGGGAAACCAACGACAACATCGGGAAGCACTACGAGTGCTGGACGATGCTCGGCGCCTGGGCCGAGCAGACCGAGCGCATTCAGTTTGGGGCGCTGGTCACATGCAACTCGTATCGCAACCCAAATCTGCTTGCCGACATGGCCCGCACCGTAGACAACATCTCAGGGGGCCGACTCATCCTTGGCATCGGCTCCGGATGGTTCGAGAAGGACTACGACGAATACGGCTATGACTTCGGCACCGCGGTCAGCCGGCTCCACGACCTGAGGGCGGCGCTGCCGATCATCAAGAATCGTTTGGGGAAGCTCGACCCACCCCCCATGCGCGACATCCCCATCCTCATCGGGGGCGGAGGCGAGAAGATCACGCTGCGGCTAGTCGCGGAATACGCAGACGCCTGGCACACATTCGGGGGGTTGGAGACGTTCGCGCACAAGTCCAAGGTGCTCGACGACTGGTGTGAGAAGGGAGGTCGCGATCCCGGCACGATCCTCCGTTCGATCGGAGTGGGATCCGAACCGGTCGACCGCGGCGACGAGTACGTGGCGCTCGGTGCGGGCGAGATCACGATCGGCATCACCGGGCCCGATCTGGACCTGGCACCGGTGGAGAAATGGATCGCATGGAGGGATGGGAAGTGACCAGTTACCAGTTACCAGACCAGTTCGCTTCGGCCGCCAGTTCACCTGCCCCGAGGGAGGAAACGGCGTACTCAGCCACCCGTATAGCGGACGACGGACGGCGCTACTTCGACTCCGTCACCCAACTGCGGATCCGGCTTGGGTTGGCCTGACGTCGTCGTCAGCGGGATGACACCGGCCCAGATCGGGAGCTCGTAGTCCGCCTCGTCATCGGCCGGTGGTCCGGAGCGAGTCTTCACGGAGAACTCCTCGATGGCGAGGGCAAGGATCAACGTGCCCTTGCTCTCCGCATCCGAGGGGTGTCGCGCCTCCGACCATCTCCCTGGGAGCACGTGCTCGGTGATCATCTCCATTGCCCCCAGCCGCTCCTCATCGTCATCGACGAGCCGAGCCGTGCCAAGAACCACCGCCGACCGGTAGTTCATCGAGTGATGGAACGCCGAGCGGGCGGCCACGATGCCGTCGACGATTGTTGTCGTGACGCACACATCGGCGCCCTTCTTCATCAGACGAAGCATGCGGCTCGCCGGAGATCCGTGAAAGTAGATTGTGTCTTCGTCCCTGGCATGAATGGTCGGGATCACATACGGGTCTCCATCGGTGATGAAGCCGACGTGGCAGATCAATGCCTCGTCAAGGATCTCGTCCAGGTTTTCCCGGTTGTACGCCCCGCGCTCTCCCAAGCGGCGGACCCGGATGCGCTCTGAGGGTGCCTCGGTCATGCGGCCAGGCTAGGCCCGG
>CAXMPL010000252.1:0-1954 GCA_964195125.1 uncultured Kiloniellales bacterium
CGCGGCATCGGGTGGGGGTCCGACCTGGCGAGCAAGGTGACAGGAAAGGAGCCCGATCTGACTCCCGAACTGGTTCGCCAGCTCAGCTTTGGCGCCTGGACGGATGTGAGCAAGGCGGTCGAGGAGCTCGGCTATGAAGTGGTCCCACTCCCAGCGATGGTGAAGGAGGCCGTGGACTGGATGCGAGCCGAAGAGCTGATCCCGGCTCACTCCGACTGAGAACCGCGGTGCTTCTGAACGCGTAGACGCATGCACTCGGCTGTGGAACAGGGCGACCATCCCGCAGCAGGGCGAGAGCTTCGTCAACCTCCAACGGGCTGTAGTCCGCGAGCAACTCCGCGATCTTGTCTGCTGGCCTCACCGTTCGTCTCCTTCTCGTTACTTTCGTCGCCGCGAACGACGCGGGTGTGTTGCTGGGCGTCGCCGACCGGTCTCGGGGCGCTCAAGCGGTTCCTTCATTCCTGCGGGGCAAATGCCATGCCACCGCCCGCATCGGGGAAGGCGAGACCGGTCTTCTCGACCCTGCCCACCAGCATGGCGCTCAGGTGCTCGACCGTGAGCGCATCGTCCTGGTTGAGCTTCTCGGCCCACAGTGCCGCGACGCCGGCCACGTGCGGGGTTGCCATGCTGGTACCGCTCAACGCCCTCAGCCCCCCTCCCACGGCCGCAGAGATGATATCGACGCCTGGCCCCGACAGGTCTGGGTTGGCGTTGGAGAACGGAGCAATCGTGTACTCGCCCGAATCCTGTAATCCCAGCGCACCGACTGACAGAATCCCCTCTGCAGTTGCCGGCGGGGCTGTGTCGACGACATACCCTTGCTCGCTGTCGCCGCTCTGCCGGTGGCTCTCATTGCCGGAAGCGGCGACGATCACCGCCCCAGGACCGAACCGCCCGAAGCGGCGGGCCAGATCGGCGATGGTGTCGAAGACCCGGACGTTGTCTCGATACGCCGCCAGCGCCATCGAGGTCGCGGCCCGGCTTGGGACCCCCCGGCCCCGCAGGCTCTCCACCATGCCAGGGAAGTCGATGCCGAGGGACATCGAGATCACGTGGGCGCCCTCTGATACCGCCCACGTCACCGCATCGAGGATCCCCTCCGTGCTGCCGCCCTGTTCACCCAGCACCTTTCCCACCAGGGCGCGGTCGACGTTGCGGGCGACGCCGATCCGCAATCCGTCAACGTCGGCGCCGAAGATGGTGCCGGCACAGTGCGTGCCGTGCCCGTTGCTATCGCCATCGCCCTCGCCGGTGAAGTCCTTCTCGATGACCTCCACCGCCGAGAAGGCCGGGTGCGTGGCGTCGATCCCGGTGTCGAGCACGGCGACGGTGACACCGCTGCCGCCGAACGGGCTGGTCTCGGCCCCTGTGGCGCTCATGCCCCAGGTCGATCCCTCGCCAGAGGCGTCGGCCTCAGACTCTTCGGGCTCGATGAGTAGCAACGGCATGATCGGCGCCGCGGCCTTGACCGACTCTTCCTTCTGCAGCTCATACAGCTGATCAGGTGTCGCCTCTACCCGTTCCACCGACAGCTCTCCCCCGGCTGGAGGCGCGTCGGACGCCCGGAACCCGCGTAAGACCGGTTGGTCCTCGACCTCGTACTTGATCACGGCGTATTCCAGGTTGATCATCGACTGCCTGGGTCCCCAGGGCATCTCGAGTGAGCTCATTCTTTTCTTCCTTTCGCTGGACGATCACCCTTCCAGGGTGAACGCTCCCCACGTCTGTGGAGCCTGGAAACCGGCCCCCGGCGTGTTCGCCTTGATCTCGGCTTGCAGCCACCTCCCGTCGAACTGCTCACCGTCATTGTCGAACACCGTCACCAGCAGCCCAACCCGATCACCCAGTTGTGGGTCGGCGACCCCGATCTCGCTCCAAGGGATACGCGCCTCCAGCAGGTAGGTGGCGTCGGCACTGTACGTGGCGACGACGTCGGCAAAGTCGGGGAAGTTTT
>CAXMPL010000253.1:0-2404 GCA_964195125.1 uncultured Kiloniellales bacterium
CTCAAGTGTGGTGTCAGCGGTTCGGCGGTCGGGTTCTCGGAAACGCAGCCGGATGGCACCGCGACCGGGTTCGATGCCGACTACTGCCGTGCGCTTGCCGCCGCCGTGCTCGGCGACGCCGATGCGGTTGAGTTCACGGCATTGACCGCCGCTCAGCGCTTCGAGGCGCTGAAGAACAACGAGATCGACGTGCTGATCCGCAACACGACGTGGACGCAGAGCCGTGATACCGACATCGGTATGCAATTCGCGGCGACCACGTTCTACGACGGGCAGCAGATGATGGGTGATCCGGCGAGGCTCCCCGGCCTGACGCCGGACTCGGGCTTCGAGGCCCTCGATGGTGCGGTGGTTTGCGCCAACGCCGGGACCACGACCGAGAAGAACGTCAGCGAGGGTGCCACGGTCGCCGGTGTCAGCATCACCCTGGAGACGACCGAGGACATCCCGGCTGCGATGGAGAGGTTCAAGGAAGGCTCGTGCGACATCTTCACCACAGACGGTTCCGGGGTCTTCGGCAACCGGTTTGTCGAGCAGGCAGCCGGGACGGAGGGCGCGGACGCCTGGGTGATCTTCCCGACGGCTCCGTTTTCCAAGGAGCCGCTCGGTCCGGTCACCCGGCAGGGTGACGATCAGTGGTTCGATGTGGTCCAGTGGTTGGTCTTTGCCACCTTCATCGCCGATGAGAATGGCGTGACCTCGAACAACATCGACGACATGCGGGAGAACACTCCGGAGCTCGCTCGCTTGTTCGGTACCGACGAGGGTGAGTTGCAGACCAAGATGGGCCTGGACGCCGATGCGTACTATCAGGCAATCAAGCAAGTCGGCAACTACGAGGAGATCTACAACAAGAACCTGAACCCGATCGGGCTGTTCCGCGGGGGCACGTTCAACGATCAGTGGTTCGCGGGTGGGCTGATCTACGCCCCACCGGCGCGCTGAGCCAACGACGGAATCGACACGAAGCGGGGGCGCCACCGGCGCCCCCGCTTCTGTGATCACAACGCCTTCCGGTTAATGTGACGCCGACGCGGAGGCCCACCGGGGACGGTAGCGGGAGGCAGACGGCTTGACGGTCGAAGTCACGCAGCACGAGCAGACCCCGCTGTGGCGCAACGCCACTTTCCTGAAATGGTTGGCGCAGATCGTTGCGCTGCTCGCGGTTACCGCCTTCTTTGTCATTCTGGGCTCACAGGCCGTCGAAAACTTCAACAGGTCGGGGATCTCGTTCGGCTTCGACTGGCTCAGCGATCCAGTCGGCGTCGACATTCGGGAGGGCATCGACACCAAGCCCAATAGCGGGGCCCGCGCCCTTGCCGTGGGTGTGGTGAACACGCTGCGGGTCACGATCTCTGGGATCTTTGCGGCAACGATCCTTGGGATCATCATCGGCATCGGCCGGCTGTCCAACAACTGGATCGTCAACAAGATCTCCACCGTGTACATCGAGACGATCCGGAACATCCCGCTGCTCGTCCAGATGTTCTTCTGGTCGGCCGTGGCGATCACGCTTCCCGACCTCACCGTCGACGACGTCGGTGAGTACTGGTTCAAGGCGTCCAACCGCGGTTTTGCCCTTGCCTGGATCTTCCCGAGCGGCGGGTTCTGGCCCTGGCTCACCATCGTCATCGCCGGCATGTTCGTGGGGCGGTATGTCGCCCGCTGGCAACGCAGGATCCAGGAGGACACCGGCCGGCGCACCTACCCGGGGACCGCCTGGGCCCTCACCGTTGTCGCCTTTGGCGTCATCGGTTGGTTCGCCTGGCCGCTGCTCGGCTTCCTGAGCCCGGTGTTCCATGGTATTGCCAGCTTCATCGACGACATCCCAGGCATCGTTTTCGTGATCCTGATCGCGATTGCCGCCATCGGTGGCGCCATCTGGTGGATTCGGAGCTTCTTCGAGTCGCGGCGCACTCCGGCGGGATTTGGCAAGCTGACCGACGACGAATGGTTCAGGGTGATCTTTGCCGGGGTGTCTGGGGTCGTGATCGCCGGGCTTGCCTTCGTCATCGGCGGTTTCACCGTCGACACCGTTGCCGGCGACATGCAGACGGTCGCTGAGCTTCTGGGCAGGGCCATCTCCAATTTCTTCGACTGGCTTGGCCGGTCCTTTGATCCCTCGCTGCAGGAAGGCGCCCCGCTCGACCCGCAGAAGGCGGAGGTCGTGGTCCGCGGCGTCGGGTTCATCAACTATGGGACCAGCGGGCAGGTGGTGTCGGTCCCGTTCTTTGCCGTGTGGTTCGGAGTCACCCTGTACACGGCGGCGTTCATCGCCGAGATCGTGCGCGGCGGAGTCCTTGCCGTCCCCAGCGGCCAGACCGAGGCATCGCAGGCCGTTGGCCTCACCCGGTCGCAGTTCCTGCGGCTGATCATCCTTCCCCAGGCGTTCCGGATCATCATG
>CAXMPL010000254.1:0-3682 GCA_964195125.1 uncultured Kiloniellales bacterium
GAGTCCGGTTCCCTACTCACCGCGCGATCTCGATATAGGCTCCCGCCGATGCTTCCGTACAACATCGACCACGTGGCGATCGCCGTCACCGACCTCGACACCGCAATCGCCGACTTCAGCGCCCAGTACGGGGCAGAGCCCATCAGCCGTGAGATCGTTGCCGACCAAGGTGTGGAGGAAGCGATGATCGCCGTCGGGGGATCGCACATCCAGCTGCTGCGGCCATTGGACGCCGATTCCCCGGTCGGGAGATTCTTGGCCAAGCGTGGCGAAGGGCTCCATCACGTTGCGCTTGCCGTCCCGGATCTGGACATGGCGCTGGCTCACCTTCGGGACGGTGGGGCGCGGCTGGTCGATGAGATGCCACGGATCGGAGGCAGTGGCAACCGCATTGCCTTTGTGCATCCCGCAGCCTTCGCCGGTACCCTCATCGAACTCGTCGAGGTGAAAGTGTGAGCAAGATCATCGAGATCAAGGGTGGTGCAGGGCCGGCGCACGCCGCCGCCATTGCCGCCGTCATCGCCCATGCGGAGACCGCCGAAGCCGACACTAGGGCGACCGTACCCCCGGTTCCGCGGCCCAGCTCATGGGTCCAGGCGGCGCGGCCGCGCACCACCGCCCCGCCCATGCGATCCAGCGTGTTCGACGCCACCGCCCAGATCCCTCCGGATGAGGCTCAACAACCGTAGGTCACCTCTTCCACAGGTCATCACCCCGGTAACATTCGGGTCAACGACACTGGAAGGGCCACCCCAATGACAAGCGTCATATCATCGATCGCCAGGACTCCGATCGGGAAGTTCCGGCGAGCATTTTCCTCCCTCTCCGCCATGGACCTCGGCGCAGTTGCCATCGAAGCGGCCCTGGAGCGCGCCGGCATCACAGGCGAAGCCATCGACGAGGTGCTTTTCGGCCACGTGATCCAGGCAGGTCAGGGTCAGCTGCCCTCGAGGCAGGCAGCGGTCGCCGGCGGCATCCCGATGACCGTCCCCTCGACCACTGTCAACAAGGTCTGCCTATCCGGCATGGCCACTATCGGTGATGCCGCCATGCGCATCGCCGCCGGCGAGTCAGAGATCGTGATGACCGGGGGAATGGAGTCGATGACCAACGCCCCATATCTCCTCAATGGGGCTCGATCCGGGCTCGGGTACGGAGACGCGATATTGAAGGACACCCTGAACGAGGACGGACTGCTGTGTGCCCTGGACCATCTGCTGATGGGCGAAGCCACCGACGAGAAGAATGCCGTATACGAGATCGGCCGTGTCGAGCAGGATGCGTGGGCCGCCGAGAGTCACGCCAGGGCAGCAGCCGCCACCGAGTCCGGGGCGTTCGCCGATGAGATCGTGGCGGTCTCCGTGCCACAGCGGAAGGGAGATCCCATCGTCGTCGAAGTCGATGAGGGGATACGGCCCGAAACGACGGGGGAAATCCTGGCCAGGCTGAGACCGGCCTTCGTCAACGATGGAACGATCACGGCGGGGAACGCATCGCAGATATCAGATGGCGCCGCTGCCCTCGTAGTTGCGGATCGTAAAGCCGCCGAGGCGGCCGGTCTTCCGATCCTTGCCGAGATCATTGCCTACGGGCAGACCGCCGGACCTGATACCAGCCTGCACGCTCGCCCCGCGGAGGCACTGGAGATCGCTCTGAAACGGGCCGACCTCACCCCTGCTGATCTCGACCTCGTCGAGATCAATGAGGCCTACGCCTCGGTTGCGCTCTACTCGTCTCACCTGCTCGATCTCGCATATGAAAAGGTCAATGTCAACGGAGGGGCGATCGCCCTCGGCCATCCCCTTGGCGCTTCGGGAGCGCGGATCGTAGTGACGTTGATCAACGCCCTCCGTGCCAGAGGCGGTGGCCTCGGCGGCGCGGCCCTGTGCGGTGGCGGCGGTCAGGGTGATGCCTTGATCGTCAGGGTCTACTGAGGCGTCGAACGATGCTTGAAGAGCCAGATCGCAATCTCGCGCTCGACATGGTGCGGGTGACCGAGGCGGCGGCGGTTGCCGCGGCCAAGTGGCAGGGACGGGGTGACAAGGATGCGGTCGACCGGGCAGCGGTAGACGCCATGCGATCGATGCTGGCCACCATCGATGTCGACGGCATTGTCGTCATCGGCGAAGTGGAGAAGGACGAAGGACCGATGCTCGCCAGCGGTGAAGCGGTCGGCAGCGGACGCGGCAGCCGGATGGACGTGGCCGTTGATCCCGTCGATGGAACCCGACTCACCGCCCGCGGCATGCCTGGAGCACTCGCAGTCATCTCCATGGCCGAGCGTGGATCGATGTATGCGCCGGGAAGCCTCGTGTATATGGACAAGATCGCTGTTGGTGAGGCCGCCGCCGGCATGGTCGACCTGGAGGCGCCGGTCGAGCACAACCTCAGGCAGGTTGCGAAGGCCAAGGAGAAGGATATCGAGGATGTCACCGCCGCCATCCTCAATCGGCCTCGCAACGAGGGCTATGTCCGCCGGGTCCGCGAGGCGGGAGCGCGAATCGTCCTCATCGGTGACGGCGACATCTCCGCCGCTATCTCGACGGCGAAGCTGGACAGTGGGATCGATGTCCTGCTCGGCATCGGCGGATCTCCTGAAGCGGTCATCGCCGCCTCTGCCATGCTGGCGTTGCGGGGCGAGCTCCAATGCAAGTTGTGGCCGCGGGACTCAGCGGAGCGAAAGTACGCGATGGCACAGGGGCTGGATCTCGACCAGGTACTGACGACACGCGACCTCGTCAACTCGGAAAACATCTTTTTCGCTGCCACCGGAGTGACAACCGGATCCCTGCTTGGCGGTGTCCAGTTCCTCGGCGATCGGATCAAGACCTGGTCGATGGTGATGCGATCGAGCTCGGGAACGACCCGGTTCATCGAGGGTGTCCACCGCACCGAATGGATCGACTCGACGACGATGCCGGATTGAGGCCGGTACTACGTAAGGACCGTATTACGTAAGGACCGTATTACGTATTACGTATTACCAAGCGGCTGGTCATCGAGCCCTCCCATCCATCGTTGTAGCAGCTGACCGGGATCACCCGGCCTCAGAGCTCTTGGCGCCCAACCAGGGCACGACCGAGGGTGATCTCGTCGGCGTAGTCGAGGTCTCCGCCGACGGGGAGACCGGACGCCAGACGCGTCACGGTGACGCCGAGCGGCTTCAGCAACCGGGACAGATACAACGCGGTTGTGCCCCCCTCCACGGTCGGGTTGGTAGCAACGATCACTTCCTTGACCGACTCCGCCTCTACCCGGTTCACCAGCTCAGCGACGCGCAGCTGGTCGGGTCCTACTCCTGCAATCGGAGAGATGGCGCCGCCGAGGACGTGGTAGCGGCCACTGAACTCGTGGGTCTTCTCCAGGACCGGGATGTCCTGGGCGCGCTCAACGACACAAATAGCCGCAAGGTCGCGGCGCAGATCGCGACAGGTCGAACACTCTTCGTCGGCCGTCACGTTGAAACAGCGGCTGCACAGCCGGACGTCTCGTCGCATCTCGACGATGGCATCGGCGAGGCGTGTGGCATCGACCTCTTCGACGTTGAGGAGATGGAAGGCCAGGCGTTGGGCGGACTTCTGCCCGATGCCGGGTAAACGAGCCAGCTCGTCGATGAGGCGCTGAACCGGCGGCTCAAACATCAGCCGAGCAACCCACCAAGGTCCATACCCATGCCGAGATC
>CAXMPL010000255.1:0-1998 GCA_964195125.1 uncultured Kiloniellales bacterium
GTTCGAGCCGGCGCTGGACTATGTGGTGGTGAAGGCACCTCGCTTTGACTTCGCCAAGTTTGCCTCGGTCGACCGGGTGCTCGACACCTCGATGCAGAGCGTTGGGGAAGCGATGGCAATCGGGAGGACGTTTCCTGAGGCGCTGCAGAAGGCCCTCAGGAGTCTGGAAACAGGTCGGATGGGACTCAACGCCGACCCCGGTGAGGCGACGGTCGCCGCCCTCGATGACGAGGAGTTGCAGCAGCGGTTGCATCAACCATCACCCGACCGCGTCTACCTGGCTGCCGAGGCGCTGCGACGCGGGTTCGACGCCGGCCACGTTGCACGGGAGACGGGGTACGACCCGTGGTTCGTGGATCAACTTGCCCAGATCGTCGAGATCCGCACAGAGCTCGAAAGCGGCGACGCCGATTCTGCGGCAATCAGGACCGCGAAACGGTATGGATACTCGGACGCCCAACTCGGCTACCTGCTTGGCGAGCCTGCGGACAGGATTCGATTCGAAGCAGGCATCGCCACCACGTTCAAGACCGTGGACACCTGCGCCGCCGAGTTCGTGGCGACGACGCCGTATTACTACTCGACGTACGAAGACGAGGACGAAGCACCGGATCCCGGCGCTCGGACGGTGGTGGTGCTGGGCTCGGGGCCGAACCGGATCGGGCAGGGAATCGAATTCGACTATTGCTGCGTGCATGCCGCCTTCGCCCTCTCCGACGCCGGCTACGAACCGGTGATGATCAACTGCAACCCGGAGACAGTGTCGACGGACTACGACACATCGAGCCGCCTGTACTTCGAGCCCCTCACCGTCGAGGATGTGCTGGCAGTCCTGGACGTGGAACAGCCGCAGGCCGTGATCGTCCAGCTCGGAGGCCAGACCCCGCTCGGCCTGGCACATGCCATCGAGGAGGCTGGTTTCCCTATCGCAGGAACGCCTCCAGACGCCATCGATGCCGCGGAGGATCGGGAGCGTTTCTCCGCGCTGTGTCGCCGGCTGCGGATCCCACAACCCCGCCACGGGACGGCAACCTCGATTACCGAAGCGATGGAGGTTGCCGACACGATCGGGTTTCCGGTATTGGTGCGCCCGTCATATGTGCTGGGTGGAAGGGCGATGCGGATCGTCTATGCGAGCGATGAGCTTGGGAGCTATCTCGCCGAGCTGTACGACGCCGTACCCGGGGGTGAGGTGGACCTGGCGGAGTCGCCACTGCTCATCGACTGTTTCCTCGAGTCGGCCATCGAAGTGGATGTCGATGCGATCTTCGACGGGATCGAGCTGTACGTCGGGGGGATCATGGAGCATGTCGAGGAGGCGGGCGTGCACTCGGGCGACTCGGCCTGCGTCGTCCCGCCACCGACCATCGGCGAGGAGGCAACAGCGACGATCGAGGATTACACCCACAGGCTCGCTGCCGGTCTCGGTGTTCGCGGATTGCTCAACGTCCAATTCGCTATCCAGGAGAGCGCGGTGTTTGTGATCGAGGCCAACCCGAGAGCATCGCGAACGGTGCCGTTCATCTCGAAGGCGACCGGCGTCCCGCTGGCAAAGGTGGCGACCCGGGTGATGATGGGGGAGCAGCTCGCCGATTTGCGCGCAGCGGGCATCATTCCGAACCAACGGGTGACCACGCCGTACACGGCGGTGAAGGAAGCGGTGCTGCCGTGGAGCCGGTTTCCTACCGAAGACACCATTCTCGGACCGGAGATGCGAGCAACAGGCGAGGTTATGGGAATCGGACCGGAGCCAGGCGTCGCCTACGCCAAATCGCTTGCCGCTTCGGGCCGAGCAATCCCGGCCATGGGCAACTTGTTCCTGTCACTTGCGGATCGGGACAAGCCGCTCGGGATAGAGATCGGCCGTGTTTTCACCGAGCTCGGGTTCCGGATCTTCTCCACCCACGGGACGGCCGGGCACCTGGCGCGACATGGCATCGCCACCACCCATGTCGACAAGGTCGCGGAAGGCCCGTACGACCCGGTGCGGTTGATCGA
>CAXMPL010000256.1:0-6560 GCA_964195125.1 uncultured Kiloniellales bacterium
GCGCGGGGACCGGGTCGTCATCTACATGCCGATGATCCCGCAGGCGGCGATCGCGATGCTGGCGTGCGCACGGCTCGGAGCGGTCCATTCGGTGGTATTCGGCGGCTTTGCTTCGCGAGAGCTCGCCATCCGCATCGACGATTGCAAACCAAAGCTGATCGTCTCCGCGTCGTGTGGCATCGAGGTCGACCGTGTGATCGAGTACAAGCCGCTTCTCGACAGTGCGATTGAGATCGCGGCTCACAAGCCCGAGCATTGCATCATCTACCAGCGTGAGATGGTCGCCGCCGAAATGCAGCCCGGTCGCGATCTCGACTGGGAGAAGGAGCTTGCGACCGCCACCCCGCATGACTGCGTGCCGGTGGCCGCAACCGACCCGCTCTACATCCTGTACACGTCGGGTACGACCGGCGCCCCAAAAGGGATCATCCGCGACAACGGAGGCCATGCCGTTGCGCTGAAGTGGACGATGCAGAACATCTACGACGTGAGCCCAGGCGAGGTCTATTGGGCGGCGTCCGACGTTGGCTGGGTCGTCGGCCACTCCTACATCGTGTACGGGCCGCTGCTCCACGGCTGCACGACGGTGCTCTACGAGGGCAAACCCGTCGGGACGCCCGACGCCGGTGCGTTCTGGCGGGTGATCGCCGATCACGGAGTCGTGAGCATGTTCACCGCTCCAACCGCCATCCGGGCGATACGCCAGCAAGACCCGGACGGTGAGCTCATCGCCACCTACGACCTCAGCGAGTTCCGCTCTCTGTTTTTGGCCGGCGAACGGGTTGATCCGGACACCCTCGACTGGGCGGAGGAGCAGCTTGGCGTGCCGGTGATCGATCACTGGTGGCAGACCGAGACGGGATGGGCGATTACCGCAACCTGTCTCGGCATGGAGGTGCTGCCCGTCGTACCCGGATCGTCCGGGCGCCCCGCTCCCGGGTGGGATCTGGCGGTGGTTGGACCCGACGGAAGCGAGCTCGCTCCCGGTGAGATCGGCGCTCTCTGCGCCAGGCTGCCGATGCCGCCATCGGCGCTTCCCACTCTGTGGAACGCCGAGGAGCGGTTCGTCAACACCTACCTATCGACGTACCCGGGGTTTTACGAGACAGCCGACGCCGGCTACATCGATGCAGACGGCTACGTCTACGTCATGGCGAGGACCGATGACATCATCAACGTCGCCGGCCATCGCCTCTCTACCGGCGCGCTCGAAGAGGTCCTCATGTCCCATCCCGATGTCGCCGAGTGCGCGGTAGTCGGCGTCGCCGATTCGCTGAAGGGCCAGCAGCCCGTGGGATTCCTCGTACTCAAGGTTGGAGCCGACCGCGACATCGACGAAGTCGTCACGGATGTGGTGGCTGCGGTGCGCCAACAGATCGGGCCGGTAGCGTCGTTCAAGTCGGCGGTCGTTGTCGACCGCTTACCGAAGACGAGATCCGGCAAGATCCTCCGCGGGACGATCGCCCAAATCGCCGACGACGAGCCCTGGAACATGCCGGCGACCGTCGACGACCCCGCCATCTTCGACGAGATCACGTCGGCCCTGGCCACGATCGGATATCCACGATGAGCCAGGAGGTCAAGGCTGGAGCACAACCCGCTCCGAGCGTGCCGTTCCAGAACTCCATTGGAGCGACATCGCCCATATCGCCTGTTTAGGTCGGTCCTCCCTGCAAGGGAGCAACAGCGCTCGGCGTGTCAGCCGATGCCGGCTACAAAGGACGCGATCGCGTCGGCGACCTGCTCCGGTGCCTGGGCTTGCGGGTAATGCCCCGCTCCATCGACGAGCCTCATTTCGCCGCCGAGCATCTCGGTGAGGCTGCGCGCCTCGGCTTCGGGGTCGGGGAAGTCGGGGTCGGCCGTCCCCATGATGACAAGAACCGGGCACTCGACACGCTCGAGGCGCGATTCGCTTTCGGCGTGGGAATTGAATGCCAGGCTGTGGAATGCCTTGTATCGGCCTGGTTCGGAGAGGTTCGCCTTGAGCTGGCCGACGTAGTCGTCGTGGTCGGGCGGCTTGTCACCCGGGTACATCTGCTTGCGGTAGTACGAAACCCAAGCCCCTTTTCCCCAGGGCGGGGACAGCGTCATCCGGAACAAGACCTTCTTCCAGGCCGGCGATGGGATATCCCTGACGAAGGGGCCGATGAGCACCAAGCCGGCGACCGCAGGCGGGTCCTCGACGGAGGCGATAACCGCCGAGGACGCCGTGAGTGAGTTCCCGACGAGCACTGCGGGCCCGGCGGCCATATGGTGCGCCAACGCCAGCATGTCGGCGCCGATCGCCGCATCCGAGTAGTCGGGCCAATCCACAGACGACTCACCCATTCCCCGCAAGTCCATAGTGACGAGTCGCAGCCCGCGCTTAGTAGCTTCGGGGATGAAGTGGCGGTACACCTGCCGCAGATCGCCCATGCCGGGCGCGGCAATCACCAAGGTGCCGGCGCCTCCCGCGTCGTCGTAGCCGATGGTGCCCTCAGGTCGTCGGAGAGTCTCGCTCACAGTGGGCATTGCAGCAGATCCACGCGCGGACGACAAGATCGGGAGGCGACGACCTTCGAAAGGGCAGGGAAGCAGCCGGAGCCAGGTTCGAAATCCACGCATCCTCCTTCGGAGCCTCCGTGGAGTCAAGAGTCCAGAGGAACCGACCTCGGACTCTCGACTCATGACTCTCGACTCCTTCACCTGGTCAACAAGAATGCTTGGTCTCCGCTACCTGGCATCTACCTCGACGGTGACCTCGGCCGTCTCGAAGCGGTTCTGAACCGGACGCATCAGGGTCAACGTCAACTCGCCTCCGACTCCCACCTGTTCGATTCGCTCCAAGAGGTCGTCCCGACTGGAGATGGGCTCACCATCAGAGGCGACGACGATGTCACCTACCGCCAATCCCGCTTCTGCCGCGGCACCGCCCCCAAAGACCTCGGTGACGGCCGCTCCCTCCACGACCGGTAGCCCGAATTGTCCCGCCAGCTGCGGAGTGATGGTACGCAGGCCGACCCCGATGAAGGGTTGGCCGGCCTCAGCGACCACGTAGCCGATGAAGGGCAACGCCTGGTCGATTGGGATGGCGAACCCGATGTTCTCGGCTTCCGCGGCCACAGCCGTGTTGATGCCAACCAACTCGCCGCGGGCGTTCAGCAGCGGCCCGCCCGAGTTGCCCGGGTTGATAGCGGCATCGGTCTGGAGCACGTCCTCCAACGACGACAAGTCAGTTTCCACGTTCCTTCCCTTGGCGGAGACGATGCCGACGGTGACAGACAGCCCGCGACCGAGCGCGTTGCCGATGGCGACAACAGGGTCGCCCACCGCGAGGTCGCGACTCGACCCCATCACGATCGGTTCAAGCCCAGACTTTTCCTCGAGCAGGAGCAGCGCCAGGTCGTTGTTTTGCTCTGCTCCCCAGCTGCCAACCACCTGAGCGGTCCTGGGCTCGCCGTCCGACCCGACGACGATGACGCTGCGGGCACCGGCGACGACATGGGCATTGGTGAGGACGTGGCCGTTGTCGTCGATGACTACCCCGGTACCGGCGCCGGCGGGCACCTCGGCAAAGGCGCCAAGCTCGTCGAGCCGGAGCTGGGTGAGGGTGACGGTGACCACACTGGGCTCTACCGCTTCGACCAGCTCGGAGACGTCGGTGAGCACTACATGGAAGCCGGCGTCTGTCTCACCCGGGACCTGTCCAGCGGGTGTGGTGGCCCCCTCGTCGTCGCTGTCACAGCCAGCAACGACGAGAGCCAGGCCCAGCACGAAGGCGAGGGCTCTGCGCATCACCAAGCAGTCTAAGGCTAGAGCGTGCACCGATAGGTGACCGGTCGGCTCGCCCTCATCCGACGTCAGCGCACCGGCTTTGGCGTCATCCATGCCAACGTATAAACCGCTCGACCCTGGGAGAATCTCGATATGGACGGCATCGTCTTCGACTTGTTTCACACCCTGGTCGACCCAGAGGACTTTCGCCCACGCGACGCCTGGCGATTGAGGCTCGTTGCGGAGGCTCTCGACGCCAACGGCCGCGATCTCATCATGTTCTGGAAGGACACTTACATCGAGCGGACAACCAGCCCGGTTTCGGGTACCGATCTCATCCTGCGCTACGCCGCCGCCAAGGGGATCACCGTCTCCGACGCACAACAGGCCGAGATCACAGCTCATCTCGGCGACTACCAGGACGTCGCCCTCGAACAACCCCGAGCCGACGTGACAGATGCGGTCGCATCACTTGCCACCAGATTCCCGCTCGCCGTCCTCAGCAATTGCTACCTGGAGGAAGTGACGGCGTGGTCGCGGTCACCGCTGGCCCCTCACTTCACCGGCGCCGCGTTTTCCTTTGCGATCGGATCCAGGAAGCCGGACCCGCTCGCCTACCTGGCGGCTACCACACTCCTCGATCTCGAGCCAAGCGACTGCGTCTTTGTCGGGAATGGCGGCAGCGACGAGCTCCGCGGAGCCAAGGAGGCGAGCTTCGCCCTGGTCGTGCACCAGAACCAGTTCGATCGAGACAACGGCCTGGTCAGCGACAGGCAGCAGGAACGCCGCGCCTCCCAGGCCGACGCCCAGATCACATCGCTCGCCGGCCTCGAAGCGTTAATCGACTGAGCGGCGACCCGCCCGCGCCTCTGCCACCAGGGTCCGCTGCAGGTCCTTCACTGCCGTCGTCAGCGACACGTGGTACACGTGCGGGTTCACCAGCCGTCGTACCCCGGGGTCGAGCCGGGCCAGATCGGCCGTCCGCCACGCTCGCAGCGCGTCCAGCGATGGGGAGCCGTCGAGCCTGATGCCCCGGTCATACACGGGAACGAGCAACTCCTCGACCGATGCCACGTCATCGAGCCGGCGGACGATCCCTTCCCGATGCGGGTGATACAGATCGATGGAGCTGATAGTGAGCAGATCCTCGTCGGCGGCCGATACGACGTCGGCGCTGGCGAGGCCGCGCCTGTCGTACACCCGCCACACCTTCTTGTCCCCCGGGATCGGCATCTTCTCCGGAGTGTCGGAGATCTTGATCGCCGGAATCCACTCCCCGTCGTTATCGACGGCAACCAGCTTGTACACACCGCCGAGCGCCGAGTAGCCGTGCGAGGTGATGAGCCGGGTTCCTACCCCATAGGCGAGCCGGCCGAGCACCGCGTCCGCCTCGACACCGTACTGCGGTGCCTCTTCTGTGATCTGCGCCCGAATCTGCCACATGGCGAGCTCGTCGAGCTCGGAGGACAACACGATCCTCGCCTCAGGGAACCCGGCATCGTCGAGCATTGCCGCGGCACGAACCGCAAGGTGAGCAAGGTCACCGGAATCCAGCCTGATCCCCACCGGCTCGTGACCAGCCGCACGCAACTCGTTGAACACGACGATCGCGTTGGGAATACCGCTGTCGAGAGTGTCGATGGTGTCGACGAGCAGGGCCGTCTCATCCGGATACACCTCGGCGTAAGCACGAAAGGCACCGATCTCGCCCTCACCGAGGGCCATGAACAGCTGCACCATGGAATGGGCATGCGTCCCCGCCGGGTCACTTTCGAGATAGTGAGCGACCCCGACATTGCTGGTGGCGTCGGCACCTCCGATCAGCGCTGCCCGGCCGCCGGCGTTCGCCCCGACGTCGGGACCACGCCTCAAGCCGAACTCGAGCACGGGACTCCCGTGGGCGGACTCGGTGACCCTTGACGCTTTGGTGGCCACCAGTGTCTGATAGTTGAGATGATTGAGCAACGAGGTCTCGAGGATCTGAACGACCGCCAGCGGCCCCTCGATGATGGCGATCGGAGCATGGGCGTGAACCACGCGACCCTCGGAGACCGACCTGATCGACACGGACGAGAAGTCCCCGGCCTCCTTGAGCCAAGCAAGGAAGCCCTCGTCGAACCGCGGAGCTCCGTGGACATCCTGCTGGCCGCGCAACAGAGCCAGGTCCTCATCGGTGATCCTGGTCGCCTCAATCCAGTCGAGCAACCACCCGAGACCGGCGGCCACCGCATACCCTGCCTGATGGCGCCCGTAGTCGGGGTACTCACGGAAGAAGTAGTCGAAGAGCGCAGGGCGTTCGTGGAGACCCTGCTTCCAGTACACCTGCGCCATCGTCAGCTGGTACTGGTCGGTGAACAGAAACCCTTCGGTCAGGTTGCGGCGATCGTGAGTCATCGCAGTCCACGATACCTGCGGTGGCTCGGCCAGCGACGATCACGCCGGCGGTCATCCACCCGTCAGCGAGCGCTCTTGATCTCTATCTCGATCGTGTGGGCTTCGGAAACGATGCGGGCAGAGTGCTCCTCGCCGTCTGACCAAATCGTCTCTCCGGGGCTACGCTCGACGACGGTGACCTCGCCGTCGGTAGTCGTTGACTCCAGCTCGTAGCCGTTGATCGCGACGATCACCCGCGGCGGATGCGAGTGCATCGGTAGCTCTCGCCCGGCGGGCTGGTGTATCTGGAGCACCCGAACGTGATCATTCTCGAAGGCGACCCGATGTCCTGTTGGATCGACCTCGGTGGAATCAAGTGCTTTTTCCATTGTTGCTCCCTTCGAGGTAGCGATCGTAGGCTTTCGTACCGTGCT
>CAXMPL010000257.1:0-5403 GCA_964195125.1 uncultured Kiloniellales bacterium
CGACTCACCTCGTCTCCGTTTCTGCGGTCTTTACAGAATCGACGGCTTCCCCTACGAGAATGCTGTTCAGCGTCGCCGCCAGCAAGTCGTAGGTCACAGGCCCGATGATCTTCCCCACCACGAGGCCGTCGCGGTCGATGAAAAATGTCTCAGGAAGGCCGTGAACGCCGTAGGCGAAGGTGGCTCGAGACCGCTGGTCTACCGCGTATTCGTAGTGTGCGCCCCACCCGAACTCGTCGAGGAATCCTTCGGCGGGACCTGGCTCGTCCAGGGTGTTGATCCCGAGGAAAGTGACCCCGAGGTCGGCATAGTCCGCGGCGGCAGCGAGCAATGCAGCGTGTTCTTGGCGGCACCCGGTGCACCAGGCCGCCCAGAAGTTGGCGACAACGATGTCGGGTGCGAAGTCAGCGGTCCGAACCGTCCCGTCCCCCCCGAACTCGGCCATCTCGACCGCAGGCGCCTCTTCGCCGACGAGGGCGCTGTCCACCACGGTCGGATCGACGTCCAGGCGTCCGGCGAATGCGACCGCGGCAACAAAGAACAACAGTGCGGCTCCGATGACCACCCAGACCATCCGGCCGCTCACGACGAGACCTCGGCAAGGAGTTGGTCGGCCGCTGCCTTCACCTCTGGTGACAGGTCATAGGCAAAGAGAAGCTCGATCGCCTCGATTGCGCCCTGATCGTCACCACTGCTCGCCCTGACGTTGGCAAGGAACCACAGCGCCTGCGGGTAGTTGGGTTCGACCTCGAGGGCACGGGTGATGAACGATTCGGCAAGCGCTGGCTCTCCTGACAGGAATGACAGCCACCCGACCATGGCCAGCGCTTCTGGTCGATCAGCATCCTGGTCGAGCACGACCAGGTAGTGGGCCAGCGCGCTGGGGTGATCGCCGTCCTGCACATATCGCTCGGCGAGGGCAAGCCGCATCCCGATGATCCCCGGATTGGCAGCGATGACGGCTTCCATCTCCGCATTGGAGATGGAAGAGAGGTCGGCACCAGCCTCCCCACCGAGCACCTCACTCGGGATGCCCTCGGTGATCTCATCGGTCGGGCTGTCCTGGAGGGAGAACACACCGATGATTGCGATGGTGACGATACCGACTCCCAGGATGGCTGCCCCCAGCAGCAACCTCAACCGAGAACGTCCGGATGCCTCGGGGTCCTCGACTACGGCGGCGGTGGCCACGACCGCCACCCGTTCAGCCTCGTAGGCGGCGGCTAGCCGCTCGGCGGTGGCGTCGTCCAGTTCGCCGGCATCGCGCTGTGCCGCAACCTCGGCGAGATCACGCTCCACTTGCTTGATCTGATCGGCGATTTGGTCGGCGCTCATCCCTCGACCTCGGTTGCCGCTGCGGCCTGGGGCTTCCGCCGCCGCAAGCCGTAGATAGCCATCCCGCCAACGACCGCGATCGCCAGCGGTAACGCCCACAACGCAATCCCCCAACCGCCGGCAGGTGGATCGAGCAACACCTGCTCGCCGTAGCTGGCCACGAACAGTGCTCGGATCTGCTCGTCGGTGCTGCCGGTGGCGATCTCGTCGTCAATCAGCTGCCGCAGATCACCCGCGAGGTCGGTCTGGGAAGCCGCGATCGACTCCCCGGCACAGATCGGGCATTTCAAAGAGGTCGCCAGCGCATAGGCGCGGGCCTCGGGGTTGGCCGGGGCATCAGACGGCCACAGGCCGACCACGATCACCGCGATGGCGACCGCAGGGACGACCAGCCACGCCAGTCGTCTGATGCGCTCAACCACGGGCGGCGTCCTTTGCCTGTTCGGTCGGCTTCGTGCCCGGGCCAATGCGGACGCTTCGGCCCAACGCGACAACGCCTCCAGCAACCACGATCAGGCCGCCGACCCAGAGGAGACGCTGTAGGGGGAAGATCAGCACCGACAGCACGATCGCCTGATCGTCAACGTCGGCGATCGTCAGATATACGTCGTCGATGGCGAACGACCGCACGGCCGGGGTGGCTATGACCTGGCCGAACTTCGGATACTCGTGGAGGCGCGGCTCGAGCAGTGCCTTCTCCACCGTGCATGATTCGTCATAGAGCACCACCCTGACTCCCTGCACGAGGCGTTCCGGCTCGATGCGCCGGAACGCCTCTCGATACTCGACGCAATAGCCGTCGACGACCGCGGTCTGCCCGACCACGAGCGGGACCTCGGTGCGCACTGCCATGGCGGATGTGGTCGCGATCGCCACCGCTACCAACGCGAAGCCCACATGGGCAACCTGCCCGCCCCAATACCCCATGTCATTTCTGACGGTGGCACCAATCGCCTGTGGCCACGACTTGCCCCCGGCGTGGGCGCGTCCCATCTGGTGGATGAAGAAGTGGCCGATGGTTCCGATGACAAAACCCGCCAGGCCGATCACGACGACAACCGGCACCGACCTCACGCCGACCACAACGGCCAAGGCCGCGGCCACCAGACCCGCGTTGATCCCGAACCGGCTGCGCTCCCACATGATGCGGGACGACGCCACCCTCCACGGAGCAACCGCGCCGAACCCGATCGACAGCAGCAACAGCAGGGCGAACGGGATGGTCACTCGATTGAAGAATGGCTGGCCGACCGAGACTTCTCTCCCGGTGAACGCCTCGACCATGAGGGGGAAGGTTGTGCCGAACAGGACGGTGAAGGCAAACAGGGTCATCAGAAAGCTGTTCAGCAGAATGAACCCCTCACGCGATGAGAGCGAATCGAGCCGCGGTGATGACGCGACCGCGCCTGCCCTCACGGTAAACAAGGCGAGCGAGCCGAATACGACCACAGCAAGGAATCCGAGGAGGGCGGGTCCCACCGCCGATTGGCTGAAGGCGTGGACCGATGCGATGACGCCGGAGCGGGTGATAAAGGTCCCGAAGATGGTCAGGGCAAAGGTGGCAATGATGAGGATGAAATTCCAAGCTTGCAACATCGAACGACGTTGCTGCACGACCGCCGAATGGATGAAGGCGGTGGCCGCGAGATAGGGCAGCAGCGCTGCGTTCTCCACAGGATCCCACGCCCAGTACCCGCCCCACCCGAGCACCTCATAGGACCACCAGCCCCCGAGGAAGATGCCTGCGGTAAGGAACACCCAGGCGATGAGCGACCAGCGGTGCGTCCTGTCGAGCCAGACCTTTCCCGGCTCGGAGCGAGCGAGGGCAGAGATGGCAAATGCAAACGGGACGGTAAAGCCAACGTAGCCCAGGTAGAGCATCGGCGGATGGATGGCCATCAGGATGTGGTTGGCCAGCAGAGGGTTGGGCCCTGTCCCGTCTGGGGCAACCGCTGCGGAGCCGACCGGCAGCCACGAAGACGCCGAGCAGAACCCGTTGGCCACCTCGGTGCACAGGGCGAACGGGTTCGCCGCCGTGGCCATCAAGCCGAACCAGAAGACCGACACCGCTCCCATCACTGCAAGCGCCCCAAGGCCGAGACCGTCGCCGCGCCAGGTACGGCGCCACACCAGCAAAGAGAACACCGAGAGCAGGACACCCCAGAGCACGACACTCCCCTCGAGCGCGGCCCAGCCGGATGCGAACAGGAACACGAATGGGGTCTGCAACGCCGAGTTTTGGGCAACGTAAGCGATAGAGAAATCGTGGGTGAGGATGGCGATCTCGAGCATGACGAACGCAGCTATGCCACCACCGAAGAGGGCAAACAAAGGCATCCGCACCGCCGCCGGATCCTGCTCGACGCTCCTCGAGGCCATGATGCCTGTGATTACCAGCCCGACCGAGCCGGCAAGGGCAACGAGGATGGCGGCGTAGCCGAGGACGGCGATCATGCGCCGTCCTGGTCGTCTCCATACGGCCGGTCCGGGTCGTACGACCCGTCCTCAGACCGATAGGTCTCGTCGTGCTTGACCAGCATCGTGTCGGACCGGAAGGCCTGTCCGTCCCATGTCCCCTCGAGCACAACGCCGATGCCCTCCTGGAAGAGCTGCTGTGGCGCCCCGGCGTGGACGACCCTGACTGTCTGGCGGCCATCGGTGACTTCGAATGTCACCCCTTCGGTCGTACTGGTCAGGGTTCCGAGCACGACCTGCCCACCAAGCCGGAGCCTGCTGTCTCCTGGATCTTCGGCGATCAACTCGGTGGGGGTGTCGAAGTAGACGAGGCTCGAGGTCAGGTTGAAGCCGAGCAAGACGAGCACAATCACCGTGATCACAGCGGGGACGAGGAACCTCCAGTACGCCCTCACTGCAGTTCCTCGAGGCGCTCCCTCGCCGCTCTGATTCGCGCTGTGAGCATCGCTATGTACAGGGCAAGGGTTCCGTAGGCGACGGCGTAGGCGAGCGCCACCCATCCCCAGTCACTCATCGCCGAGCCCTCCTCCCAGCTCGGGCGCGGTCACCGAGGCGCCGGCCACCGGCCGGTCTGCGGAACGCTCGACGTCCCGGATCCTGTCGGCGACGCGATGGAGCTCGATGCGCTTCACCATCAGCGCCACATAGATGACGGTGAAGGCGACCACGCCGGCGAGCAGCGCCCAGAGAATCAGGGGATCCTGGATCGCAGGGCCGTCCGGCCGAAGCAAAGAGGCTGGCTGGTGAAGGGTACGCCACCACACCACCGAGAAATGCACCAACGGGATCAGCGCGGCTCCGAGGATGCCAAGCACGGCTGACCGGCCTGCCCGAACCCGGGAATCGTCTGCCGTGTTGCGCAGGGCGAGGTAGCCGACGTAGACGAAGAACATGACGGCGGTCAAAGTGAGGCGAGCGTCCCACGTCCACCACACGCCCCAGGTCGGTTTGGCCCAGATCATGCCGAGCCCGATCGCCAGACCGGTGAAGTAGACACCGATCTCGGCGCTCGATGCCGCTACCCGGTCCCAGCTGAGCTTCCTGGTGACGAGATAGCCAACGCTGCCCACCAGCGTGACGGTGAAAGCGAGGTAGGCAAGCCATGCGGCCGGGACGTGCACGTACATGATCCTGACAAGCTCGCCCTGAACCGTGTCCGCCGGGCTCACCATGGCAAGGAACAGTGCTACGGCGACTGACACCCCGATTGCTATCCACGGCCAGCTTCGGCTGCGAATTTCGGACGGCATCAAGTCTCCTGGAGCGGGCGGGCCGTGCCAACGCCGATGATGGCCGTGACCAGCGTCACCACGACCATCAGCAACATCCAGGAAAGGATACTGCGGCCGAGCCGCAAGCCTTCGTAGACCTGGGTTGCCCCGAGGAGCAGTGGCACCGACAGCGGTGCCACCAGCAACGGGACAAGGGCCGACCCTGCCGAGGAGCTGCTTACCAATGAGGCGGCCAGCGACCCGAGCAGCCCGAGCCCGACCGCGGTGATGACCAGTGTCAGCGCCAGCCAGGGGATCCCGATCACTTCGATGTTGTACAGCACAACCGCCACCACCCCGACGACGATCTCGTACACGAGCA
>CAXMPL010000258.1:0-1827 GCA_964195125.1 uncultured Kiloniellales bacterium
CTAAGAGGCTCCGCAAATAGGGCACGATCCGGTCTCTGTCGGCGAAGGCCATTTGCGGAGCCGTGGCCCGAGCGGCCCGCCGCGAAGCGGCAAGAGCGGGAAAATGGCTCCACTTCTGTCGAGATGACCGGTCACCTATCGGTGCGCGCTCTAAGAAGTCGCAAGTCGCAAGACGCAAGTCGCAAGACGCAAGACGCATCACAAGTCACAAGTCACAAGTCACAAGTCGCAAGTCGCAAGTCAGCCGAGCACCGAGCGCAAGGTGTCGGCCGCTGCCTCACACTCGTCCAGGGCGGGCACTAGCGCCAGACGGAGATACCCATCCCCGCCGGGACCGAAGAACCGGCCGGGTGAGACAACGACTCCCTGGTCGAGCAGCCGATCAGCGATAGCCAGATCATCGTCTACAGCAACCCACAGGTAGAGGCCTGCCTGAGAGCTGGCCACGTCGAGCCCGAGGTCATCGAACGCTGCGCTGAGTATTCGCCGCTTCTCGGCAAAGATCTTGCGCCGCTCCGCCACGTGAACGTCGTCTCCCCAAGCGGCGATGGCCGCCGATTGAACGAACTCCTGCGAAGCCGTGCCGGTGGTGGATCGCAACGCCCGCAATGCAGCGATGGCCTCGGCATCTCCGACCATGGCCCCCGACCGATATCCTGTCATCCCGGACCGCTTGGAGAGGCTCAGGTACACGATGGCGCCCGGTGACCCCTCGCCGGCGACCTGGAGAACCGATGCCGGACCCTTCGGGTAGGCCGCTTCCTCGTATATATCCGCGTAACACTCGTCGGACAGCAGCAGCACGTCTTCATCCCTGGCTCGCTCGTAGAGCCCAGCCAGATCCCGCTGGCTGGACACAGCGCCGGTGGGATTGTGCGGCGAGTTGGTCCACACCATCCGGGCCCGACTCCAGGCTTCGTCCGAGATGTTGTTTACGCGCAGAACGAAGTCGCCGCTCAGTCGTACCGGAATGGCATCCGCCCCGGCGAACCGGGCGCCGCGCTCATAGATGGGATAGCCCGGAGTCGGGTAGACGACGGTATCCCCCACGTTCCGGTCGATGAACGCGAGCGGGGTGGAGAAGATCGCCTCCTTCGCACCGCTCGTAGGCAGCACATGGGCGTCGGGGTCGACGGTGACGCCGAAGCGCCGGTCGACATAGTCGGCCACGGCAATGCGGAACGATGCCAGGCCCCCCGAGGTCGGGTATTGGGAGACCTCGGGGACGGCGTCCTTCAGCGCGTGGGTGATGAGCGGTGGTGTCGGCTCGCGAGGGTCACCGATCGAAAAGTCCACGACCGGGAGCCCGGCGTCGCGGCGGTCGCGTGCCCGGGCCTGGATAGTGGCGATCGGGTAGTCGCCGAGCTCTTCGAAGACCGGGTTGAGTCGCATCGGTGCAGTCTCCAGGCTTCTCACACACCATGCAAGTACACAAAGGCGAGGACACGATCGACAGCCACGAGCCTGGTCTAATCTCGATCGCCGATGAACCCAACCAGGTATCGCGCCGGTCTACTCGTCCTCGGTGTCGCCTTCATCGCGGTGGTGCTCGGTGCCGTGTTGTGGGCCCCACAGGGGGACCCGTCGGTTCTGCCGAGCGCCGTCGACCGCGTCGAGCCGGCGGACAACGACCTGCTATTCGGCCAACCCCGCCTGGTCCTCGACATGGCACCTGGCTATCGCGCCACGCTGGTCGTGGACGGCATCCCCATTCCCGACGAGCAAGTCAACTGGACGCAGGCCACCGGGTTGCACGTGTTCGAACCGGGGCCGGGGAAAGTCGTCGTCTCTTGGACGCCGGGGTTCCACTCGGTCGAGGCCTCGTGG
>CAXMPL010000259.1:0-5017 GCA_964195125.1 uncultured Kiloniellales bacterium
CGCTCCCGGGCCTCGGGGGAGGCCGCGTCCATGTCGAATCGCTCCAAAATCCACCCGGTGCGCCTTCTGAACTCGACGTCGCTGTACATGGCCCTGGCCGGGACCATCAGCCCGAGGATCACGCCGGCGATCGTGGCATGCACCCCTGACTCCAGAAAGGCAAACCAGACGATGAGCGCCAAGGGTAGGTATACCGCGATGGACCGGATGCCGGCCTGGCGGGAGGTGAAGATCAGTAGGAGCGCTCCCGCGGCAATGGCGAGCCAGATGATCGAGAGGTCCGCGGTGTAGAAGACTGCGATGACGAGGATCGCTCCGATGTCGTCGACGATCGCCAGTGCCAGTAGGAAGAGCTTGGCACCGACTGGCACTCGCGAGCCGAGCAGCGCGATCACGCCCACAGAGAAGGCGATATCCGTGGCCATCGGGATCCCCCAGCCGGCGATGGCGTCCCCGCCGTTGCTCGTTGCTACAAACGACACATAGATCAACGCAGGGACGACCATTCCCCCAAGAGCCGCCATGGCCGGAAGCGCCGCCTTTCGTATCGAGTTGAGCTCGCCGACCACGAGCTCCCGCTTGATTTCGAGCCCAACGACGAAGAAGAAGATCGCCATCAGCCCGTCGTTGACGATGCCCTTGAGGGTCTCCTCGAAGTGGATCGGCCCAAGCTCGATGGTCAGTTCCGTACCCCAGAACGTGAAGTAGCCAGCACCCCAAGCGGAGTTTGCCCACAGCAAAGCGACAACGGTGGCCGCCAGCAGCACCATTCCACTCGCCGCCTCGGTGTCGGCGAACCTCAGCGCGCGACGTACGAATTGTCTGGGAATCGGCCGGTCCGAGTGGAGCCATGTCTCGTGGAGCCGTTCGGGGTCGTTGGCCATGGAGGGGCAAGGTTAGTGGCGCGCAAGGGTGGTCACTCTTGCGCGGCGGTACCATCGCCGCCCGCCAGGAAGGGCCACGTGGGTGTTGCTTGACGTCATCCTTCTCGTCGGGGGCATGATCGCCCTCATCTACGCTGCCGACCGCCTTGTTCGGTCGGCGGTCATGATCTCTCGCGCCTCCGGGGTGTCGGTGGTGCTCATCGGCGCCGTCGTCATCGGGTTCGGGACCTCGGTTCCAGAGTTTGTCGTTTCTGGCCTGGCAGCCCTCGAGGGCGAACTCGATCTGGCGGTGGCCAATGTGCTCACTTCGAATATCGCCAACGTGACGCTGGTCCTTGGAGGCGCCGCGGTGGTTTCGGTCCTGGTTGCCAGGCAGCAAGTGATCCGTCACCAAGGTGCACTGATGCTCGCCGCGGTGGTGGTCCTCATCGCGGTTCTGGCCGACGGTCGTCTCGCCTTCTGGGAGGGTGTCATGCTGCTCGTGCTCCTCGGTGGAGCCATCGCTCTCATGATCAGGTGGTCGGCCGATGACCCGGATGGAGTTGCCAAGGCCCCTGAAGATGTCGGGATCGATACTGTCGACGACCGCGAGAACCCGGTCGGATCGAGCCGGCGGCGCAGCCAGGTCGGCCGCGAGATCATCATCGGTCTCGTCGCCCTGGTCGCCACGGTGATTGCCGCCAAATTCATGCTCGACGGGGTGCTCGGTCTCGGCGAGCGCCTCGGTCTGTCGGTGGTGGCCCTGGGCCTGGTGACCGGCGTTGGAACCAGCTTGCCGGAGCTGGCGGCGGCCCTCGCCAGCGCCAGGCGCAAACAGCCGGAGCTCGCACTGGGGAACGTGCTCGGGTCAAACATCTTCAACTCCCTTGGCGTCATTGGGTTTGCCGCGGTCCTTGGCCCCGGACCACTGGATTTGATCGGGCCGGTCATTCTGGCGGCGATGGTTGGGGCCGCCGTTGTAGCCGGTCTATTCGCGTATACAGGGCGGCGTATCGACCGCTTGGAAGGATTTCTCCTGCTGGTCGGCTTTTTCGTCTTCACCATCCTGGCGTTCCGCTGATGCGGTCCAACGACCAGGTTGCTGCCGCTCTGGCTCGGCTGGCGCTGCTGACTCAGCTCGAGGAGGGGAGCCCGCAGTCGTTTCGGACCCGCGCCTACGAGCGGGCGGTCGACGCGGTGCGCTTGCTTCCAGAGGATGTCTCAGCGCTCGGCGTGCCGGAACTGCGTGCGATTGATGGCGTCGGAGACTCGACTGCCAGGAAGATTCGCGAGTTTGTCGACACCGGGCATATCCAGGTGCTCGATGAGCTCAGCGCCAAGTACCCCGAGCGGTTCGTGGCCATCCTCCAGGTACCTGGCGTCGGGCCACGCACCGCGATCACGTTGCGCGACGAGCTCGGTATCGAGTCGGTGGATCAATTGAGGGATGCGGTAACCGCACAACGGTTGCGTGAGCTGCCGGGCTTTGGCGCCAAGACCGAGGAGAAGATCGGCAGGGCGATTGATCGGCTCGGCCTCGCAGGCAAGGACCGGCGGCTGCCGATCGGCAAGGCGCTGCGGGTCGCCGAGGCCATCGTCGACCGTTTGGCATCAGTCGATGGGGTGACTGCCGTCCGGTACTGCGGGAGCCTGAGACGCTTCCGCGACACGATCGCCGATATCGACGTCCTCGTCGTCGCCGAAAAGTCGGATCCGATTGTCGAGGCCTTCGTTGCCGATCTGTCGGTTCGGGAAACGCTGGGAGCAGGAGCTGGAGGGGCGTCGGTGACGACCGACGATATGCAGATCGACTTGCGGGTGGTGCCACTCGATCAGTTCGGCTCCGCGTCGCTGTACTTCACCGGCTCCAAGGCGCACAACATCGCGCTGCGGCAACGGGCTATCGACCGCGGCTGGCTGCTCAACGAGTACGGGCTGATGGACGGTGACACGGTCGTTGCCTCGGCGACCGAAGAGGAGATCTATCGAGCGCTCGACCTCGACTTCATCTCTCCGGAGTTGCGCGAGGACGTCGGCGAGATCGAAGCCGCCGCCGAGGGGTCGCTACCCGACCTCGTCCGTATCGAGGACATTCGCGGCGATCTGCACGTGCACTCGACGTGGTCGGGAGACGGTCGGAGCAGCCTCGAGGACATGATCGCGGCGGCGGCAGCACGCGGGCTGGAGTACATCGCCATCACCGAGCACGGCGAGGATCTGTCGATCAATGGCTTGTCGCAGGAGACGGTGATCGAGGAGCGCGTTCAAATCGAGGAGTTCAGAGCTCGCTATCCGGACCTTTTGATCCTGCATGGGGCGGAGCTCAACATAGGTCGCGATGGCGATGTCGATTATGACACTGAATTCCTGGCCGAGTTCGATTGGTGTGTCGCCAGCGTCCACTCCCACTTCGATCTGCCGTCGGCCCGACAGACCGACCGGGTGATCAAGGCGGTGGCCAACCCGGCGATCAACGTCATCGGGCACCTCACCGGTCGGCGGATCGGGCGGCGCCCTGGAATTGAGATCGACTTCGACGCCGTGCTCGACGCCGTCGCCGATACGGGGACTGCGCTCGAGATCAACTCGCATATCGACCGCCTCGACGTACCGGCAGACCTCCTGATGCGGGCGCGTCATCGAGACGACGTGGTGTTCACCATCTCCACAGACGCTCACCACACGACGGAGTTCGCCAATATCAAATGGGGGGTCAGCAACTCCAGGCGCGGCTGGATTGAGCGCTCCCGCGTAGTCAATACCCTGCCGCGGCGCGACTTCCTCTCCTGGCTCGGCTAGGCGCTCCCCGCCAACCTTGGGTTCAGCGGTTTCGAACCCACGGCTCCCAGGCAGATAGATCGCCCTGCCAACCCTGGGTTCTGGGTTTGCGAACCCGGGGCTGGTGTGGCTGAGGTCGCGAAAACCATGGTTGGGATGTCGGTGGCGGCTGATAGCCTGGTCAGGCTCGCAACATGGAGCGGAATGCCCGACCAAACTGCCAGGGGTTCGGCCGACGATCGCACCTCCGAGCCGATCGGCGACCACGAGTCGAAGCGGGCCCGGGGATATCAGCCGTGGAACGTCGTATGGACCCGCGGTAGCGCCACCAGCGAGGTCGCCGAAATACTCAGCGACGGACACTCGGTCCGCGTGGAGGGCGATCTCAGAGGCGCCTGCATCGGCGCCCGGTCAGATGTTCTGGTAACCAAGAAGCTCACCTCATTCGACCTGGTCAACGCCGTCGTTCCGCACCGGGTGCAAACCGACCGCATCGAGGCGGTTACGGCCGCGGTGGGCTCCGGTCCCAACTCGATGCTTGCCGCCGCCATCGCCTACCGGATCGCAAGGCATCTGGCAGTTCCAGGGTCGCTTGTAACTTCACCGGCACCGGGAGCCAGCGAGGCTTCTGCCAGGGCCTTGCTCGATGACCTGGCGCGAGATACGCCCGGGTTGTCTCGGTCGGTACAACCAGCCGGGGGAGCCGCCGCGATCGTCGATGCGTTGGACTCGGCAACCCTGCTGGTGGTCGGCGAGCCAGGAGGCTCTTGGCTCCATCGTCAGTTCTTCGGCCAAGGACGCAAGCTGATCCATGCCGCGCCGACGGGAGCACTCATCGTTCGGGCTGCCCCTCCGCGCTGCTTCCGTTTCGCCGACGAGCCGGAGTTTGTGGGAGCGGTGATGCGGGCAGAGGACGCCGCCCGGGTCACCTCGGCGAGGGTCGTCCCAGTCGTGGAAGAGCGCCTACTCGTCGGAATTGCCAGGCGGGCAGTGTTGATGGCCGCACCGCCTGACCGGGCCGTCGCTGAGCTGATGGAACCGCCGGTCGCGCTCGAACAGGACGATCCGCTGGATGCAGCATGGGCGCTGGCAGCGTTCTTCGAGAGTTCGCCGATCCCCGTGATCGATCCCGAAGGAGAGCTTTTCGGAGTGGTCGATCCACGGGTGGTTGGAATCGGAAGGCCCTAGAGGCTCCGCAGACAGGGGCGATGAGATCTGTGTCGGCGAGGCCATTCCTGCGGAGCCGTGGCCCGAGCGGGCCGTAACCAGAGCGGGAAAAATGGATCCAGGGTTTGGTTGGCTGTCTCCTTGATGAGCCGCCGCCCGGTGCCGGTAGCGATCTTCCGACCGGCTACTCGTCGTAGATGACCACCGAT
>CAXMPL010000260.1:0-1644 GCA_964195125.1 uncultured Kiloniellales bacterium
AGAGACCGACGACGTCCGGTTTGATCGAATGATCGACATCAACCTCCGGTCGAGCTTCAACGCGGTGCGGGCAACGATCCCTCACCTGAAGAAGCAGGACTGGGGCCGGATCGTGCTCATGGGGAGTCGCCATGCCATCGAGACCCCTTCCGGCCAGGCGGCCTTCAACATCGCCAAGGCCGGCGTCGCGGCGCTTGGCCGATCGGTGGCCGTCGAGCTGTCCGATACCAATGTGACGTGCAACGTGCTGCTGCCCTCGGTGATCGACACCCCGACCACCCGCGCCGAGCTGCCATACGCCGAATATGTGCACTGGCCAAAGCCGGATGAGATTGCCAGCGTCATCGACTTTCTCACCAGCCATCGCTCGGCCGTCATCGACGGAGCCGAGATCCCGGTGTGGGGCGCCGCCGAGATCTAGTTCTCAAGCGTCGTACGTGTCTACGTACTCATTGAGTGTCACCCCAGACACGTACGACGGCAAGAGCAGCGCCGTTGCCGGCGTTACCAGCAGCTGTAATAGGCGCGACGACGGCGCGGCGATCGCGTCGCCACCTGCACCGAGGTAGCTCGGGTCGGCGGCTCCGGCGATGCCGATACCGTGCGGCCGTCGAGGGACGCAGAGACTGCCTCGAGCTCATAGCGGGCCCGATACAGCGTCTCGGCCACGGCGTCACGCTCGCGACGCCGGACGCCTCGATCGAGCTTTGCCGATGCCTTGGTGTAGTGCCTGCCTGCGGTCTCGAAACGCGACCTGGCTGCCTTGTTCGTGGTGAGCCGTTTGTCATCGTCGACCTCGAGCAAGCCGATCGCGACCTCGGTGCGGAGGTCGTCGAGCTCTGCAGAGGTAACCGCAGGCCGACGCTCGATCAGTGCGCCTTGCCTTACCACCCCGAGCAGGAACCACAGCCCGAAGGCGACGAGGAGGAACGGGATGATGCGCCCACCGGTGAAGATCAGGAAGAAGATCACCAGCATGATCGGGAACCTGAACGGCATGAACCCCAATTTAGCAGACGCGGAGCGTGCTATCGCCGACATATCGCCAACAGTCGACAATCGAGAGTCAAGGCAGCAATCCAAGACCCGCACGACTCGCGAGTCGCGACTCGTTCGTAGCCCCGATGGGATTTGAACCCACGCTGCCGCCTTGAGAGGGCGGTTCAGGGGATTTCGGCCTCGTCTGATAGGCCCTAAGAAACGGCCCGAAATTCCTTGTCTCGCAAGGGTTCCAGCGTGTCCGTCAACTGTTGTTGTCGGTCGTCATTTTGCGTCGTTTTTCGTCCTCTCGCGCCCCCAGCGCGCCCCGAGCGCGCCCCGAGATCCGCGGCTGCGGTTCCCGCCGCCGCGGTGGCATCTGGTTCTTCGACAGCCACACGCGGCTCGCTTGACTGACGGGCGCGGCTGGGTCACCGTTGAGGAGGGTCCGGTGTCCGCGACGATCTGTCGGTGCGTCGCAGGTGTGCTTCGAGTGGTGGAAGGGCGACGACGTCCTTGGGCCGCCCGGCAGCACGTTTGGAGATGACGACGTCCTCGAGCGAGGCCACCCGCAGATCAACAGCACCGACGACAATGGTCGAAGCGTGCTCGCGCAGGCTGGCGAAGTCCGCGGGAAAGCCGGCGGGTGTGAAGCAGAGATCGATG
>CAXMPL010000261.1:0-7949 GCA_964195125.1 uncultured Kiloniellales bacterium
CTAACGGTAGCGGGCCCGTGGTTTGTTGTGGCGCCCGATTGTTCCTGCGTGGATATGCGCACCATGGTGCGGTTTTCTACGCAAGAACGGGAGGCGCCGACCGCCCACGGCTCCACTGCTACTCTCGGACGGTGACCACCGCTACCCATGCAGCATTGAGGGCGGTTCCACTGTTCGCTGCGCTCGACGATGATTCGCTGGGACACGTCGCCGAGGTAGCCACCGAATTCGAGTGTGCGCACTCGCACGTGCTCACCGAACGCGGCCACCCGGGCGCCGGGCTCTTCATCATCGAGGAGGGCACGGTTTCGGTGCTCTTGCCTACGGGAGCAGTTCTGGAACGCGGACCAGGGGACTTTGTCGGCGAGTTGTCGCTGTTGACCGAGACTCCGCGCACCGCCAGGGCCTCGTGCACCTCTCATGTCCGCGGTCTGGCGATCAGCCGTACAGATTTCGCTCAACTGCTGCAACGAGAACCGTCGATCGCCCTCTCGATGCTCGCCGAGCTAGCACGCCGCCTCACCGAGGACGCCCTCCCCTACCGAACCACCCCCACATCAGAGCAGAATTGACACCGATAGGCTCTGGCTTCGCGACCTCGAGGAGCCCATGACTGAAGACACCAACCCTCCCGGTACGATGCACGACAAGGTACGGGCGGAGACGGTCAACATCACCCAGGGCGGCGCCGCTCAGGTCACCGCAGGCACGGTGTCGATCAAGCAGGGCGGTGCCCAAAACGTATCCAGCGCCCTTACCGACATCACCCAGGGCGGCGTCCTCATCGTCGAGTCCGAGAACACGACGCTCAACGCCTCTGGGGCCGCTGCCGTTGTCACCGAGCATGCCACCGTCGACCATTCGCGGATCGGCATCCTGATGGCGAACACCGTCAACGCACGCGATTCGAAGATCGGGGTGGTGCTGGGCGGTGAGATCGAAGGCCGCCCCGACATTGCTCTCGACGGGCGGTTCGCCGCCATCATCGGGGCATCGCTTGCCGTCACCTGGTTCGCGCTACGGCGACTGTTCCGTTCGTAACCGTCGCACTCCCCCGACCCTTGCCTGAGGCGGCAATGGCCTCTTCGCGCTGTACAAAGGGCGGCGTACTGGCGCCCGACGCGGCAAAAGAACGGGTGGGCTCGGCTTGATCATCCGATACGAGGAAAGCTCGCCTCCGGCTCGCTGAGCAGACGGTCGCGCTCCACCACTGTCCTCACCCCCGCCGCTCGCAGACCGGTCTCGGTGAGGTCATCGATCTCCGCTCCGAACACCGTCGTCGGTATCCCGGCAGCAGCGAGCCGCGCCACCGCGTCATGGGCGGCGCGGTGGGCGAGATCGACGAAGGCCAGCTTGACCATGTCGGTGGCGACCGCGCCGGCCACCGCCGACGGGTTGCGAGCCCCGTGACACTGGTAGCCGGCCCGCTCGGCCGCTTCGCACAACTGCTGTCTGGCTACGCGGTCCGCGGTGAGCACGACTACCGCAGGGCGCGGTGGTGCGGTGCGGTCGACGCTGGTGAGAGCGATCGCCTTGGCCGCACCCCACTGGGTGTGGGCGGCCTGTACCACATCGCCGATTGCCGCAGACGAACCGGGCGCCAACGCATACGGATCCCCTGGCCGCCCATCGGGCGACTCCTCGACGTCGGCAACTTCGAGGATCGGGGTGAGGGTGCCGAGGGCGAGCGAGAACAACTCCAACGGGGTTCGCCTCTGCTCGACGAACGGTTGCTCCAGCAATTCGGCGAGCTCCAGATCGAGCTGGACCGTGGCCGTTTCAATCACCTCCACCGTCGACCGGTCGAGCGGGTAGCCGCGCTCGGCGAGCAAGGCGGTGGTGTACGCCGGGAAGGCAGAGACCAGAGCGGTGTGGAGGCGTTGGGCCTCGGGAACCATGGCGATGAGGATACGCAGACATGGAGCTACTCGACCCCGGCGGTCTAGCATCCCCTCGAGCTCATAGCGAAGGATTCCCCATGCCTAGAACGTTCCTCTTCATCGCGGCCGCGGCTGTCGCTCTGTTGTTGGTGTCGTGCCGGGCTGAGATCAACATCGCACTCGATGTCGAAGAGGATGGTTCGGGAACCGTTGGATTCGAGTTCGGGCTCGACGAAGAGCTCCGCAGCCTCATGGAGTCGACAGGCGCCGATGCCGACGACCTTTTCTCCGACCTCGACACCGGCTTCGATGGCGGGACCGCCTTCCAGCGCGAGGAAGGTGACATGTCTTTCCAGGGGGTCCTGGTCGAGTTCGACGATGTCAATGAGATCAGCGACCAGCTCGCCGGCAGTAGCGGCGACCTGACCGGGTTCGGAGAGTTTTCATTTGAGGTCAGCGATACCGAGGCGGTGTTCGATGCCTCCCTCCTCACCGAGGAACAGGACCTCGGGGACTTTCCCGTCGATCCGTCGGCATTGACCGGAGATATCTTCTCGGCCAACTTCATCGTCGGAATGCCGGGCACGGTCGTTGAACACAACGCCGATGAGGTGCTCGCCGACGGGCGACTCAGATGGGACATCCCCCTCTTCGGTGGCGAGAAACGTCTCCATGCGGTGTCCGACCTTGGTGGCCGCGGCTTCCCCTGGCTGTGGCTGCTCCTCGGCGTCGCCCTGCTGGTCGGGGTGGTGGCGACGATTGCCGCCGTCGTGCTTGGCAGGAGGCAGCAGCGGCGAGCCGTTTCGGACGCGGCCGCGGCATATCCCCAGGAAGCGCCGGTCCCCGCCGAACACGAGACGTCGATCGAGTCCGAAGAAGCATTGCCGGCCATGGAGGACGGGGTAGCCGACGAGGCTGGCGATGACGATGATACCGGTAGCGACGACTCAGGCTGATCAGGCGTCGGTCACCAGCACCAGCACCGCCAACAGACCGTACGGGCCGTCAACTACTCCAACGCCGGCCCGCATCGAGCCGTCTCCGGTGGGATCTACGGAGTCGCCGAGACGGTCAAGCGTCGGCGCCAGGACCAGCAACTCCTCGCTGTCGGCCGCGGTGACCCCGGCCGCGAATAGCCGCGCCTCAAGTGTCTTGCCATCGACGAACGAGCCGGACCGGTAGATCGCTCCCGCCCTCGTCACCGCGACCAGCGATAGTTGGTCTTCCCAGCGCAGCGGATCGAGGCCGGCGAGGGCCCTTGTCGAATCGATTGCATCCGCTACGGCATTCGTCGCCTCGGCGGATGGCCGTGCGCTGGATTCTCCTGCGGATGGGAGCCGGATGTCGGCGCCACCCAAAGCCACAAGACGCCAGTCGTCTGCCATGCGTCGGATCCAGATCATCGATTGCAGCGCTCGATCCCCGGAGATGGCCCAAACGGCCCGTTGCGCGGGTCCGTCAGGGTCGATGATCCCGGCGGCAACCGCAGAGTCCTCGAGTTCATCGCCAATCACCCCCGGGAGGGGTACCGCCGACAGCAGGGTCACGGCGACGATCGCCAGCACCGCGGCGTACACGGCCCCGAGGCCGGCGCCCGCAACGTGATTGAGCAGCGAGGTGCCTGGCAGCTTGTTCAGCGTCCGGTGGATCGCCGATCCGGCAAACCCGGCGCCAATCGTGATCGCAACAAACAGGGCGGCGCCGCCGAGGATCCGGGCTGGCTCTGGCGACCATCCGAAGACGTCGCTCACAACCCCTTCCAGCAGGGGCGCCAGCCGGAAGGCCAGGAAAGCGCCGAGCACCAGGGTGGCCACATCGATTGCCTCGCGAACGAATCCGCGCGCCCATCCGCGGATCACGAGCAACGCAAGAACCGTGAACGCAATGAGATCAACCACGTTCAGGAATCAGTCGCTTTCATCAGTATCGGCGTCGCCGTCAGATTCGGTGACCTCGTCGGAGTCAACCGAGATCGCCTCCATCTCGCGGGTTCGGAACCGCAGCGCCCCAGAAGGGGGCGGGGGTTCGGCCATGATGGCCTCGCCCGCCTCCTCCCACGTCTGACCTAGCAGCCGGGTGCGCCACAGATGACCCCCGACCACCTTGACGCTTGCTGCCAGCGGCACCGCAATGATGATCCCCCAGAAACCTGCGACTGCACCGGCGAGCACCAGCACCGTCAGGGTCACCGCAGGATGGAGCCGAACCGTGGCTCGGAGAACGAGTGGGCTGACGAAGTTGTTGTCGATTTGTTGAACGATGATGGCGACGACGGCCGCCCAGAACGCCGTCCTGAGATCGGTGGTGGCGACGGCGACGATCACGCCGAGGATGCCCCCGACCCACGGGCCGAGGAAGGGCACGATGTTGAGAACCCCCCCGACCAGTCCGATGAGGAGCCAGAACGGCAGGTCGATGACGCCATACCCGATGCTGAGCATGAGACCGACGAGGATGGCGACCAGCAGTTGGCCCCTGAGGAAGCCGCCGACGGCGGTGTTGAGTTGGCGTCCGACGAAGGCCGCTTCCGCCCGGTGCGATGCCGGTACCAGCTCGATAAGCCGTCCCTGCTGCTTGGGGAGGTCGAGCAGGAAGTAGAAGGCGAGCACGGGCCCGAGCAGGAAGATGAGGATGAACTCGAAGATGCCCGAAGTGAATGACCCGACGCGTTCGAGGATGAGCGACACGATCGTGTCCTGGTTCGCCGGGTCGTTGAGGAATTCGACGATGCGGTCGTAATTCCAGATGCTGACATCGATATTGAAACGCTCGGCGATGGTGATCGTCTGCTCGGTGAGGTCGTCGTACAGATCAGGGAAGTCGCTGGCGAACATCTGGCTTTGCTCGACGATGCTCGGTATGACGAGGGCGACGGCCGCCACCAGGGCAGCGATGATGATGACAAAGCCAAGGGTGGTCCCGAGGATGCGGTGGATTCGCATTCGCTCCAGCATGGAGACGAACGGGTTGAGGATGAAGACGACAACCATCGCCAGGAACAAAGGCGCCAGGATGATCCTCGCCTCGATGATCAGAAACGCCACCAACCCGATCAGGGCGATGATGCCGAGTATCGACCAGGAGAACTGGCCGATGCGGCGCAGGACCGCTGTCTCCGAATCTGCGGTCGCGTCGACGTCGCCGGGAGTGCTCACGTCTTGGGAGCGCCGCCTACCCGGTCGGCGATCTGGTCGAGCCGCTGGCGTCGCATCCGCCTGAGGCGCAGAATCGTAAGCGGGTCATGGTCGAACGCGCCCTCTTCGTCGATGATCCGGCGAAGCACCTGGTAGTACCGGGTCGCACTCATCTCGAGGTACTCGCGGATCGCTTGGTCCTTTGGGCCCGGGTACAGCCACCACGATCCTTCGAAGTCGAGGACCTGCCTATCTCGCTTGGACACCATGCGGGCAGGCTATCGGCGGGGTGTGACAGAGATGCGGATTTCGCGGCCTGAGCCGCGAGCCCGCCGGTCCGCGGATCTAGCGTGCTCCGGTTTTAAGCTGCTCCGGCCGGCCGCGCAGCTCTCTCTCAACACCCGGCGACGGTGGAGACCTTCCCCGAGGATGACAGGGCAAACTCGCTACCAACCACCAACTACCAACCACCAGGCGGTCAGCCCAGGTCCGATGCCAAGAGGGTGTCCAGAGTGTCGGCGAAGTCCGGGTCGTGTTCTGGGCGATAGGCCCGATCCAGACTGCGGCCAGTGAGGAGCCGGGCTGCGGTCGCCAACTCCATGGCAAGATCGCCACCCGCATCGGCGGCGTCGAGGAGCAGACCAACTTGATGGGCGGCGACGAGTCGCTCCAACTGGTCACGACCGTGCAGCGCCCCGTGCCGAGGATCCTCGACGCAGCGCCGGATCTCGCTGGAGATGTCTTCGAATGCGACGAGGGCACGCCCGGCGGTTGTGCCGAGCTCGGGGTCGGTGATGCCCTTGAGCAAGGTGGCAGTGCGGTCGAGCACCGATCCGGTCATATCCAGACGGCCGAGGTCGCGCAACACCTGTGCGGTGAGCACATTGTGGGTGCCCTCCCATTGCTCGTAGACGATGGCGTCCCGAAGCAGCCGGGGCAGCACCGAGAAGGTCTCGATGGCACCGTTCCCACCGAGGATCTCAATGGCACCACGAACCACCTTGGTGGCCGCCAGAGAACAGGCGAGCTTGTTGGCGTTGACCAGGTAACGGTAGAAACCGGCATCGGCTTCGTCGGCGACCCCGAGGTCGACCGCTTCGTCGAGCGCAGTCAGGTGCCAGGTCGAGTGCAAGGCAGCAAGCCAATCGACCTTGAGCTCCGCCAGCTGCCGGCGCACCAGTGGGAATCCGGAGATCAACTGCCCGAAGGCTTCCCGGTGCCCGGCATACCCGGCAGCTTCGACATAGGCGCGCCGCATGATGCCGACATCGCCGACGGCGTTCATCCAGCGAGACGTGTTCAGCATCGCAGTCACCATGATCTTGAACCCGTCGGTCGCCGGCCCGATCGGGTAGGCGACCGCGTCATCGAAATCGATCTCCGCCGACGCCATCGACCTCGTCCCCAGTTTTTCCTTCAGTCGCCTGATAGAGAATCCATTTGGCGTGCCATCGACGAGACGAGGGAGGAGAAAGCAGCCAAGCCCTTCCGTACCTTCGGGAGCACCGTCCGGCCGGGCCAGCACCAGGAACAGGTCGGCATCGGCGACAGAACAGAACCACTTCTCCCCCGACACCCGCCAGGTTCCATCCCCGTAATCGGTTGCGACCGACGCCAAGGCCCCGACATCCGATCCGCCCTGTACCTCGGTGAGGAACTGGGCACCGCGCAATGCGGCGTCGTAATCGGCGTCGGTGAGCGCGGGGAGGTACCGACCGGCAACGGGGTCAGAGGCGAACCGGCGGAGGACCCGGATCATCCCCGTGGTGCAGGTGGCGGCGCACATATGCCCGAACTCGCCCTCCAGCGATGCCAGATAGCCGGACGTTGCCTGCTCAAACGAGGCCCCGGGCTCTCCGGCATGGTGAACGAGCCCCGACGCCCAGACCAGCCGGCCGGCGTCGTGGTAGGCGGGATCGAAGCGGATCGCCTCGACGCGGTTCCCCAACCCGTCGTACTGGTCGAGCTCCGGGCCGTGTTGTTGATACGACTCCGCCACTGGGCCGAGTTCGTCGACGACCACTCTGCCGAACTTGGTGCCGGCGTCGCGAACGGCGGCAAGGCGGTCCCCGTCCAGGTAGCGGGCATTGACCAGGTCGAGATGCGGGTCGTACGGGTCGGGCGGCACCGAATCGCGCCACGACACAAATGCCAGGCGGGCGCTGGAGTACGCCTCGGTCATGACGCCATTATCGCAGCGCTCGCCACTACCAAGGCAGCGGTACCGTGGCGTGTCGCCATCGTCGAGCATGTCTGGTTATGCCGTGGTGGTGTACCCAACCACGTAAGACGCAGGTGCCTGTCCTCGTGGGCCGAGATCGAGTCCTCTTGGTGGGTTGCCTGGATCAGGTGAAGGCTCCACCGAGGGACTCGCAGATTGGCTCGAGTGTGTCGTACCGGACCTGGTCACAGGCGACCGTCACCGACCTGAACAGGAAGAACAGACCGACCACCGCCATCACGAACCAGACCAGAGCAAAGAGCAGCTCCCAGATCGGATTTCTCGATCCAGACTCGACCACCGCAAGGTGCGGTTTCTTTGGATCAATTCGAACAGGGATCGTGAGTCCGCCGCGACCCTCCCACCAATGTTCCGGAACCGTGAACTCCCCTTGGTACTGCGCCTGCCCCCACAGCCACTGCCCTGTGACCAAGAATCCGGAGCGAGCATCACCCGCGGTGGTGGAAAGCGTCCGACGGCTCAGAACTTCGGCGTCCACCGTGACACCACGCCGCCGCATCCGCATCCTTTGCATCCCCAGTCGGACCCGGCTCGACGCGCCCGAAAGCCCTCCAAGAAGGAACACCAATCCGAGGAACAAACCGATCAAAAGAACCAGCATCTGGAATATATCGGCCAAACGAGGTTGCTGGATGAGAGTCCCGGAGAGGCCGATGCGTGGCTGTTTTGGGGTGAACTCTGTGACTAGTCACC
>CAXMPL010000262.1:0-16344 GCA_964195125.1 uncultured Kiloniellales bacterium
GGTGCTGATCGCCGCTCGTAGCGCCGCCGCGGTGAACGGCTTGGTCACCCAGGCCTGGGCACCCGATCGCCCGGCTAGGAAGGTGTCAGCCTGTCGATCCAGCAGCAGCACAACCGGGATCTTCTCGCCATGAGCCCGGAAGTCCCTCGCGATTGCCATCCCGCCCATCGATCCGACCTGCAGGTCGACGACCGCAACATCGACCGACTCCCTGGCCGCTCGGTCGGCGGCGGAGCCCGGGTCTTCGTGGTCGACCAGCTCATTGCCTCCGAAACTCAGCGCAGCGTGGACCTGGTCTCGGTCGCGTACGTCGTCGGTGACGATCAGGACCCGGGACATGAGGAAAGAGTAGCTGCGAGTCGCGAGTCTTGAGTTTCCGGTTCCCAGTTGCCAGTTCCGAGTCCGCCTTGCTTGCTCGTAGCTCGTGAGGGTTAGGTTTTGGGGGAGCCTGTCTCTTCGATGAGCTCATCAGGAGCTAGGTGGCTCCCAGAGCCCCCTCCGCTCGGCGGCTTTGCCACCTCGCGCCTCCCCCACTTCGTGGGAGAGGCGAAGAGTTGGCTCGCGACTCGCGACTCGCGAGTCGCGACTCTCTTACCATTCCCCTGTGTTTCGATACATCCTCACCGCGATGCTCTTGGCCGCCAGCATCTTCGCCTTCTTGGCTTCGGCATCTGCCCAATCGGACGACCTTCCCATCGTCGTCATCGACGTGAGGAACCCGATGGATCAGCGGCTGATGGACTTCATCGTCGAAACCATCTCAACCACCGACGCACATCTCTTCGTGCTCAGGGTGGACTCGCCCGGCATTTCCTCCGGAGACACCGGCTCGATGTATCGAGCGGTCAGCGAAGCATCGGCTCCGGTCGTGGTCTGGGTTGGAGACCGCCCGGCGGTCGCCTTCGGGGGCGCCGCCAGCCTGCTCAACGTCGCCGACATCGGAGCTGCCGCACCGGGGACGAGGATCGGGTATCTCCAGCCGACCGTCGTCACCGGCGGCGCCGACGCCGTGCCATATCGCCCGTCGCACGATGCCGACGGCGAGGAGAGCCGTGATCAGCTCCTAGACCGCTCGGTCGTCGTCGAGGATCCGATCCCAGGCTATGTAGACCAGGTGGTGCCGACGATCGGCCAGCTCATCGTTGGCCTCGACGGGACAGTGGTGGCCCGGGGCACCGATGAGAGCCAGCGTATATTCGAGTTGTCGACCGCAACCGTTACAACCCTCCCGGACGGGTCCGAGGCATTGACTCCGAACCGTCAGGTCCAGTTCGTCAAGCCCGGTCTCTGGGATCGGTTTCTCCGGCTCGCCTCGCGCCCGGAGGTGGCGTTCTTCTTCCTGGTCACCGCGATCGCCGCAGCGACCTTCGAGTTCTACGCCGCGGGGCCCGGAATCACCGCGGCCGTCGCCGTGGTTGCCTTCATCCTTGCGGGCTACGGGATGGCAACGCTTCCGACATTCTGGCCGTCGGTGGCCGCCACCGTGATCGGCCTGCTGCTCTACACCTGGGACTTCCAGCGCAACCGGATCGGTTGGTGGAGCGCCGTAGGGACGGTTCTGCTGGTGGCCGGCGGCCTGACCTTCGTCGACGCTCGTCCGCAGTTTGCGGCCACGTGGTGGATCGTGCTGATCATCGTTGCCGGCATTGCGCTGTTCTATACCGCAGCCCTCACCACCATTGTCAGATCGCGCTTCTCGACGACCACAATCGGGCGCGACTACCTGATCGGACGCACCGGAACCGCTGCCGACAAGTTGTCCCCAGAGGGTGTCGTGGTCGTCGACGGGGCACGCTGGCGGGGGCGATCACACCGCGAGGCCGGCATCGCCCCCGGCGACCCGATCCAGGTGCACGGCATCGACGGGGTCGTTCTTCTCGTTGATCCTGCTGCTCCGTCGGTGGAACCCGGCGACGGGGTCTGAACGCCCTCGGGATGAATCCGGACGGTCCCGTCCCGAGGTCGCGACAAATGCTCCTGTTTTGGCACGATTTCCCTGGCGCACCCCGGGGTGACGCGGCTAGTTTCTGAGCTGCGGTGTGGAGCGAGTCCGGGGAGGCATTTCGTCGTGTTGGCCATCGATCGATCGTGGCAGCCTGTTGCGCTTTGTAGGGGCAGCCACTCCCACCTGTTCTTCCCCCCCAATACGTCGGAACGCAAGGACGAGCGAGAGCGCCGTGAGATGAGAGCAAAGTCGATCTGCAGGGTCTGTCCCGTCAACGCAGAGTGTCTCGACTATGCCCTCACCATCCGGGAGCCGTATGGCATCTGGGGCGGTCTCACCGAGACGGAGCGCCGCAGCCACCTCACGCTGACCGGCGTCTGACGGTCCTCAGGTCTCCGTCGCGAATCGTGCGGCCGGAACGATCCAGCCACTCGAGCAGCGGGATGGCGTGTCTCCGTGACAGCTCGAGCGCATCGCGGAACGCCGAAACCGTGAACGGCAGCTCGATGTCATCCAGCGCGGCAACGATCTGGTCGATCTGTTCCGGGAGAAACACCAGGTCGGTGTCGACCTGGATGAGATCGTCGCGACGCACGATGGCGTGAAGCAGCTCTTCGGACAACCCGAGCTGGCTGGCCCTCGGCACCGCCAGTGAGTCGGCCAGACGGCCTCGTGCCACTATCCATGCCTCCTGGTCCTCGCTGGTCAGCCGTTGTTCGAACCCGGCACGGTGTACCGACGCTCCGTCGTCGGTGAGCTCGCCGCCCGATTCGGCGACCAGGGCGTCGAGTTCGGCTCGGTCGACACCGAGCTGCGAGGCCAGCGACGACCTCGGCATCCCGGCCCGCAACGGATGAGCGGCGTGGAATTCATCGACGAGCTCGATGGCACGACCGACCTCGCCGGCAGCAGCGTCGGTTGAGATGAAGCGATCTCCGGTGGTGACGACGTTTTCGGGTGTTCCTCCCCCGGAGGAGGCGTTCACCACTGCGGCGTCCATCGATCCATGCACCGCGACCAGCGCCGTTGCCCGCTGGTCGGCGCCTGCGCCGACCACTCGATCCAGGTTCTCGGCATCCTGGAGAGTGGGCTGAGTCGTCGGAGTTGGGTCGAGCACGACCCCGCCTCCCACCACGCTGCGCCTGCCGGTGTCGCGAAGGATGAACCGATCGCCCATCGTCATCGGGAGCGGCCGATCGAGGGTGACGATGGCGTAGTCCTCGGTGTCGACGAAACGCAGCCCGGCGGGCACGGTCGCCGTCCCGAGGTGCACGTGATACGAGCCGCGGTCGCTCAGCTCGGCAGTGGGTCGCGGTGGCGTCAGCACTCGGATCAGGACCCGATCGGTGAGCACGGCGTGGTTAGGCATCGCCAACACGGTCCCCCTGGCAACGTCATCTCTCTCGATGCCCGTCAGGTTGGCGGCGACCCGCGTTCCCGGTCCGACCTCGGTGCGTACCTCCTCGTGGGATTGCAGGCCCCTGATTCTCACCTGCCCGCCCGGGTATGCAGTGAGCCGGTCCTCGGCAGCGATCGACCCGCCGACCAGGGTCCCGGTGACCACAACACCGGATCCAGCAACGACGAAACTGCGGTCGATCCACAGCTTCGGTTTGCCAGCCTCAGGCGTCGGGCCTGCCGCTTCCAGCGCCCGGATGAGCTCGGAGCGAAGATCCTCCAGCCCGCTGCCGGTCACCCCCGACACCTCGACGATGGGCCACGACTCGGCGACTGTTCCCGAAACGTGGGATTCGACGTCGGCTCGGGCCAGATCGATGAAGTCGGGTTCAGCGAGGTCGATGCGCGTGAGGGCGAAGACACCGTGGCGGACATTGAGCAGATCCAGCACGGCGAGGTGCTCTTCGGACTGCGGCATCCAGCCCTCGTCAGCTGCCACGACGAAAAGGGCAATGTCGAAACCACCGACGCCGGCGAGCATGTTCTTTACGAACCGTTCGTGGCCCGGCACGTCGACGAACCCGACGACGTGCCCGTCGCCGAGGTCGGCCCAGGCGAAGCCGAGATCGATCGTCAGCCCGCGCTCTTTTTCAGCAGCCCACCGGTCCGGGTCCCTCCCGGTGAGGGCTTCGACCAATGTCGACTTGCCGTGGTCGACGTGACCGGCCGTACCGACGATTGGCATCAGAGGGTGGCCAGAGCCGCGGCCACGATGGGATCTTCGGAGGGAGCCACGCTGCGCAGATTCACCAGGACGGCACCGTCGCGCCGCGATGCGATAACCGGCGGCTGGTGGTCGGCGAGGGATCGCCACACCGTCTCCGGGTTTCCGCCAAGGCGGATCGTTGGCGTCGGGATGGATCGGCCGGGGACCGAACCGGCACCGGGGAGCGCTTCGCTCTCGATGATCGTGGCGTCCGCGTCGGCGATGACCTTGTTGGACCGGGATTCGATGACGTCGGCCGGTGCGGTGGCCATTGCCCAGAATGGGATGTCGGCGCCGCGCCCTGCGGCGTATGTCTCGAATAGGGTGGTCAGCGACGCAATCGTCCGATCGTCGATGCGTACCGCCCTGGCGATCGGGTGCCTTGCCATGGTGTCGATGGCGGCAACGGTGCCTACGGCGATGCCCGCTTGCGGCCCACCGAGGAGTTTGTCTCCGGAGAACAGGATGACGTCGGCTCCGTCGGCAAGGGTCTGCCGCGCTCCCGGCTCGCCCTCGAGCCACGGTGGTGGTCCGCCGGCGAGCCACGGGGCCCTGATGTCGAGGAGGCCGCTTCCTAGGTCGGCGATGAACGGCTTGCCTGCATCCCTGGCGAGAGTCGCCATTTCGGCGAACGTCACCTCCTCGGTGAATCCTTCGACCCGGTAGTTCGAGGGATGCACCTTCAGCAATGCATCCACATCTGTGGCGACCTTGCTGATATCGGCCGGCCGTGTGCGGTTGGTCGTCCCGACCTCCACTAGCTCCACTCCCGACGCGGTCATCAGGTCGGGGAGGCGGAAGGACCCGCCGATCTCGATCAGCTCACCGCGGGACACGGCAACCCGCGTTCCACCAAGTGCTGCCAGCGCCAAAAGAAGAGCGCCGGCATTGTTATTCACTGCAAGCGCTGCTCGACCACCAGACGTGGCCGCTATCAATCCGTGGAGATGATCGCCCCTGCGTCCTCTGCTTCCCGCATCCAGGTCAAACTCCACGTTGGTGTAGCCGGGCGCAACGGAATCGGCGCCGTACGGGGCACGCCCCAAATTTGTGTGCAGCAGCACTCCGGTAGCGTTGATCACCCGCCGAAGCCGCGAGCTGGCGATGTGCGAGGCACGGCGCTTGGCATCTTCGACCGGGTGTGCTGCGGTCCCCGATTCGATAGCGGCACGCGCGTCTTCGAGCACGTCGCGAGCGATCGCTACGGCCAGCGGGTGGTCGACCTCATACTCTTCGGCAAGCTCGTTGGCGAGGGTGTCCACCGCCGGTAGGTCGGCAAGCTCCATCCGAACAGGATACCGGCGGGGGTATCCTCGATGACATGCGCACACGCACCGTGCTCTTCGTCGCTTTCGTGGTGGTTCCCCTCGCCGAGATCGCCATCCTCATTGCCTTTGGCAACGCCTTCGGGTTCTGGTGGACGTTCGGCCTGGTGGTGGCCACTGCTCTCCTCGGTTCATGGCTGGTCAGCCTGCAGGGTCGCGCCACCATCGCCCAGGTGCGGTCCGAATTCGGCGCCGGGCAGCTCCCCGGTGCCAGCATCGCTCACGGGGCCATGATCCTGGTCGCCGGCGCTTTTCTGCTCACGCCGGGGCTGATGACCGATGCCGTCGGGTTCATGCTGCTGATTCCGGCGATACGAGAGGGGATCCGTCGCTGGCTCGTCGCCCGGTACGCCGACCGGTGGATCATCATTCCGTGACCCTGCGGGAAGCAGCGACCATTTGCCTGGTCAGGGACGCCAATCTCGGCCCCGAGGTGCTCATGGTCCAGCGCTCGGACCGCGCCAGGTTCATGCCAGATGCCTGGGTGTTTCCTGGGGGAGTCGTCGACGACAGCGATGCCGGCCCCGAAGCCTTTGCGGCGGTTCGGACGTCCGATGAGGGTCAGCTTCCGTGGCTGGCGGCCGCTCTGCGTGAACTGGTCGAAGAGACCGGCATCTGGCTCACTGTGAACGGCGCCCAAGTCACAGACAAACGGCCAGACGGGGCAGAGATCTTCAGCTCCACCCTCGCACGATTGGACGGAGACGCTCTGCGCTACTTTGCCAATTGGATCACACCGGCGCCGCTGCCGATTCGCTTTGATACCCGGTTCTTTGTTGTCGATGTGCCCCGCGGAATCGAGGCCCTCGTCGACGGCAAGGAGCTGATCGATGCCGCCTGGATCGATCCTGCCGATGCGATCGAGCGCGCGGAATCCGGTGACTGGTTGGTGGCGTTCCCGACCCGCAACACCCTGCAGGCGCTCAGCGGACACCAGTCCGCGGCGAACCTCATTGCGGCTCTCACCGATGATGCGGAGGTCACCGCGGTCCAACCCCGGCTTTCGGTCGGTGACAACTGGGTGCGAATCTTGCTCCCAAGCGACGAGGGTTTCGAAGAAGCCGGCGAGGCCGAACACGATCCGGAGTTGCTCACCAGGGCGCTGGCGATCGCAGCCGGCGGCGGCGACGTTCCCGCGGAGCTGCACAGCGTATGATGATCGAGCGGATCCTTGCGCCGAATCCGAGCATCTACACGGGCCCCGGCACCAACACCTACCTCATCGAACACGCAGGCGAGGCGCTCATCCTCGACCCAGGGCCGGTGAACGAGTCGCATCGGCAGGCGATCCACCTGGCCCTCACCGATCACACACCGGTGGGGGTGGTGGCCACCCACACCCACCCCGACCACGCCCCTCTGTCCAACCCGCTCGCTGCCGAGCTCGACGTCCAGGTGTTTGGGTTCGCCATCGGTCCCGATTTCAAGCCCGACGTGTTCCTTGCCGACTCCGACGCCGTCCCCGTTGGGGATACAGGGATCGTCGCCGTGCACACCCCGGGGCATACCGCCGACCATTTGTGCTTCGTGCTTGACGACGTGCTGTTCACCGGCGACCACATCATGGAGGGGTCGACCGTGATCATGGAGGATGCCGCGGCGTATCTCGATTCGCTGTATGCGGTGCGAGAGCTGGGAGTGGGAAGGATCGAGCCCGGGCACGGCGCCGCTCTCGACGAGGCTGGGAGCGTCATCGACGGGTACATCGAGCACCGTCTGCTCAGGGAACGGCAGATCGTCGATGCGGTTGGTGCGGGTGCGGCCACCGTCGACGACGTAGTCGACTCGGTGTACGCAACGATCCCGGAGGCACTCCGACCTGCCGCGTCCCACCAGGTTCGGGTGCAGCTGGACAAGCTGGTCGGAGACGGTTCGGTTGTGGTCGGCGATCGAGGGTTGTTTCGTGCAACAGCCGCTGGAAAGGACCCTGGCAACTAGCGGGCCAGTTGGGTCTCGAGCTGTTCGGCGAGCACAGCGATACGGGCGGTGCAGGTGTCCTGATCGGCTGGAGGAACGAGTTCGATGACCCGCTTGGCAATGCCGCGAAATGCCTCTGCTGCTGGACCGGTCTGATCCTCGCCTACCACCGGGCGCCCCTCATCGCCACCTGCCACCACGTTGGGATCCAGCGGCACCTGACCGAGCAAAGGCACGGCGAGGTCGATGGCGAGCTCCTCGCCACCACCGGATCCGAACAGCTCGTAGTGGTGGCCGTCGTCGGTCGTGAACCACGACATGTTTTCGACGACCCCGACGATCGGCATGTGGGAGCGACGCGCCATGTCGGCGACGCGTGCCGCCACCTTCTGTGCCGCCTGCTGGGGGGTAGTCACGACCACCATCTCCGCCTGCGGCAGCATTCTCGACAGCGCCATCTGCACGTCTCCGGTCCCGGGCGGCATATCGATGATGAGGTATTGGAGCTGGTCGCTCCACGCCACATCGGTGAGGAACTGCTGCAGCGCCTTCGACAGCATCAGGCCTCGCCACATGAGCGCGGTGTCCTCGTCGTCGAGCAGCAGGCCGGTGCTCACCACGTCAAGGCCTGCGACATGCAGGGGAACGATCTTGCGGTCCTCACCCGCGACAAGCCGCTCGCCGGTCGCCCCGAGCATGCGGGGAATCGAGAACCCCCAGATATCGGCGTCGAGCAGGCCGGTCGGGTAACCGAGCTCGGCGATCGCAAGCGCCAGGTTGACGCTTACCGACGACTTGCCTACCCCGCCCTTGCCGCTAGACACCGCAAGCACCCTGGTCGTCGGGCTCACCATCGTCGGATCGGCGTTCTCGCGGGCCCGCAATCGGGCTCGTTCCATGAGCTTGGTGCGCTGCTGGTCGTTCATCACCCCGACCTGGACGGAAACCGCCTCCACGCCGGCGAGGGCGGCCACCTTCCTGACCACGTCGAGCTCGATCTGATCCCTCATCGGACAGGAGGCGACGGTGAGCGCGATCTCGACCGCCACGCTGCCACCGTCGATGGTGACGTCGCCGACCATCCCAAGCTCGACGACGTCTGCACCGAGCTCTGGGTCGATCACGCCTCGCAGGGCGGCCTTGACATCGGCTCGATCCACCATGGGCCAGACTCTATCGGTGGTCAACTGGTATTCCCCATACGCCGATAGTGGATATACTGGGTACGAGGGAATAGCCGAGGAGGCCAGATGACACTCGATGAGCGAACGGAAACGCCGGTCATGATGACCACAGACGCCGCCGCCAAGGTGAGCGAGCTGATCGCCCAGGAAGAGGACCACGATCTGTTTCTCCGGCTCATGGCCGTACCCGGCGGTTGCGCCGGCTTCCGCTACGACATGCGATTCGATACCGCCATCGACTCGACCGACACGGTTACCGAGACCGGAGGAGTCAAGCTGGTCATCGACGCAGAAAGTGTCCCCCGCCTCATCGGAGCGACGATCGACTTCCGCGACGAGGGCGTCCAGGGCGCTGGGTTCGCCATTGAGAACCCGAACGAGACCGGGCACAGCTGCACCTGCGGAAAGCGGTAACCAGCTAGTTGGTGGCTCCGCAGATGTGTGGCGCCACGCGGGCCGTCGTCGCGTAGGCTGACTTTCCGCCCTACGGAGGTCGCATGCCAAAGAAGGTTCACGATGTTCCGAGCGCGCCGCGCCCTATCGGCCCGTACAGCGTCGCCACCGAAGCCAACGGCTTCGTGTTCCTCTCCGGTCAGGTGGCGATCGATCCGGAGAGCAACGAGCCGATCCAGGGCGACGTTGAAGAACAGACCCACCAGGTGATGCGCAACATCGGCCAGGCCCTTGACGACCTCGGCCTTGGCTATGACGACATCATCAAAACGACGATCTACCTCGACGACATCGGCGACTTCCCATCGGTCAACGGCGTCTACGACGTGTACCTGAGCGAGTCGCGTCCGGCTCGCTCGACCGTGGAGGTGGCTGCGCTCCCCGGCGGATTCCTGGTCGAGATCGAGATCATCGCGGCCAGATAGTCGCAAGTCGCAAGTCGCAGGTCTCGAGCCAAGAGCCGAAGCACCGTGCGTCGTACGTCTCGCATGTTGTGACTTGTGACTTGTGACTGAACTACCGTCCCCTGTGTAGTGATCTCAGGAGGTCCGGCTATGAATCGTGACGCTATTTTCTCCGCACTCGGGCTGGAGGACGCCAATCCCGGTGCCTTCGCCGGGAGCTGGCTGGACACCGGCGGTTCCGAGCTGCCCGTGGAGAACCCCTCGACCGGAGAGCAGATCGCCACCGTCACCCGCGCTGATGGCGACGACTATGAGCGCGTGGTCAGGTCTTCGGTTGACACGTTCGAGGAATGGCGGATGCTTCCCGCGCCCGAGCGGGGTAACTACATCCGCAAACTCGGGAACCTGCTGCGCGAATACAAGGAACCACTCGGCGCCCTGATGGCACTCGAGATGGGGAAGATCAAGGCGGAGGGTGAAGGCGAAGTACAGGAGATGATCGACATCTGCGATTTCGCCGTCGGTCTGTCTCGTCAGCTCTACGGACTCACCATCGCTTCGGAGCGGCCGGGGCACCGCATGTACGAGCAGTGGCATCCGCTTGGACCGGTCGGTGTCATCTCGGCGTTCAACTTCCCGGTCGCAGTGTGGGCGTGGAACTCGACTCTTGCCGCCGTTTGCGGAGACACCGTTATCTGGAAACCGTCTTCGAAGGTCCCGTTGGCATCGATCGCGACCACCGCTTTGACCTCAAGGGTCATGGAGGGTTCCGGCTTCGAAGGCGTCTTCAACCTGATCATCGGCTCCGGGTCCGAGATCGGCGACATGCTGATCAACGATCGCAGGGTCCCACTGATTTCGGCAACCGGCTCGTGCAACATGGGCGAGAGGGTCGGCACTGCTGTTGCACAACGCCTCGGGCGATCGCTGCTCGAGCTCGGCGGCAACAACGCGCTGATCGTCATGGAGGACGCCGATCCCGACCTCGCAACCAGGGCGGCGCTGTTCGCCGCCGTCGGCACCGCCGGCCAGAGATGCACATCGCTGCGAAGGCTGATCGTCCAGCGCGGCATTTCCGACCTCATCGCCAAGCGTCTTGTCGACGCCTACGGGCAGGTGAAGATCGGCGATCCGCTCGACGACGACGTGCTGATGGGGCCCCTCGTGGATGAGCGCGCCGTCACCGACTTTTCTGCTGCCGTTGAAATTGCAAAGGAACAGGGCGGCGAGCTGCTCTACGGGGGCGGGGTGCTCGACGGTCCCGGCCACTTCGTAGAACCGACGCTGCTCAAGATGCCCGCCGATGCCCCGCTCCTTCAAATCGAGACCTTCGCGCCCATCCTCTACCTGATCGACGTGGACACGGTGCAGGAAGCGATCGCGATGAACAACGGCGTCACCCAGGGATTGTCGTCGGCGATCTTCACCGACTCGGTGCGCTCGGCGGAGACATTCCTTTCTGCTGCTGGATCCGACTGCGGTATCGCCAATGTCAACATCGGCACGTCAGGTGCCGAGATCGGCGGAGCCTTCGGTGGGGAGAAAGATACCGGCGGAGGAAGGGAGTCGGGCTCCGACGCCTGGAAGGCATATATGCGCCGGCAAACGGTCACCATCAACTGGTCGGGAGATCTCCCCCTCGCCCAGGGCATCGAATTCGGGTGAGCTCCGGCGCAAACCTCGCAACCGACGACGCGCGGCTGGGTCGGTTGTTCACCACCATCGGGATCGCCGGCTTGATCGCTGCCGCAATCCTGGCAGTACTTGGGGTCATCGCCGTGTGGTCGGTGGCGGCGGCGATGGACCGTTCGCTGACCGTCACCGCAACTGCGATCGCAGCCGCCGACGATACGGTTGCGCTGGCCGCGCAGACCGTGGCCATCGTGTCGGACTCGTTCGACACTCTGGTTCCGGCGGCGAGCCTGGCCGCAGGCTCATTCGAGGACGCGGCGAGTGTGATCGCCGACACCTCCACCGTCGTCACCATCGACGTGCCAAACGCATTGGACGCAGTGCTCGAAGCTATGCCACCGATCGAGAGCGTCGCTGGCATCATCGATACCACGCTGGGCGCCCTCACCTTCTTCGGCGCCGACTATGACCCGGACGTCCCCTTCGCTGACGCGGTGGCCGGGGTTGCTGCCGGAATCGAGCCGTTGCCGGAGCAACTGCGGGCCCAGGCGGAGCCGCTGGAGCAATTGGCGTCCAACTTCGAGGAGTTCAGTGCTGCCAGCGCCGTTATCGCAGCCGACCTCGAGGCGCTGCAGACACAACTCGACACGGCATCGCGCTTGCTAACCGAGTACGCGGCCACGACGACGGATGCCTCGCTGGTGGTGGCCGACGTTCAGAACGATCTCGGCTGGCAGCGGTGGCTGGTGAGTGCGGCAGTGGTGCTGGCCGCCGTCGTGCTGGCTGCGCTCCAGATCGTCCCGTTGACACTGGGGAACCGCCTCAGGACAGGCGCACCGGTCGCGTAAGAGCGCGCTCAGGCCAGCTTTGCACCGCGACCGAAGAGATGTGTCGCGCCATTTGGCCGGTGCCGTTATCCTCCATGCAATCGAGTGGCGGCGCGCTGGCGTCGCCAGTGTGGAGGGGCCCAATGCCATACCGGGCTGAGTACATATGGATCGACGGCCAGAAGCCGACGGCCAAGCTGCGGTCCAAGACGAAAATCGTCCCAGACGGCGAAGAACCGCCGATCTGGGCTTTCGATGGCTCGAGCACCGAGCAGGCACCGGGCGCCGAGTCCGACTGTGTGCTGCGTCCTGTGCTGGTGAACCCGGATCCGATCCGCGGCGACGACGATGTGCTCGTCCTGTGCGAGGTGCTGACGATCGACATGGAGCCCCACCCGTCGAACACCCGCGCCGAGCTGGTGGAGGTCGCCGAGAAGTACAAGCACCACGAGCCGTGGTTCGGCTTGGAGCAGGAATACACCTTCTACAAGGACGGTCGCCCGCACGGCTGGCCGAGCGGCGGATTCCCCGCCCCACAGGGCGGCTACTACTGCGGTGTTGGCGCCGACGAGATCTGGGGCCGAGACATCGTCGAGGCCCATACCAAGGCCTGTATGGATGCTGGGCTCGCCATCTCCGGCACCAACGCCGAGGTCATGATCGGCCAATGGGAGTTCCAGATCGGGCCAGTCGGCCCGGTCGAGGTCGGAGACCAGCTATGGATGGCTCGCTGGCTGCTGTATCGGACGGCCGAGGATTACGACATCTCGGCACACCTCAACCCAAAGCCGGTCGAAGGCGACTGGAACGGTGCCGGGATGCACACCAACTTCTCGACCGCGGCGATGCGAGAGGACTATGGCGCAATCATCGCCGCCTGCGAAGCGCTCGGGAAGAAGGCAGACCAGCACATCAAGAACTACGGCGCAGGGATCGAGCGGAGGCTCACCGGCCTCCACGAGACCGCACCCTGGACCGAATACTTCTACGCCGTCTCCCACCGCGGAGCATCGGTGCGGATCCCGTGGCAGGTCCACAGGGACCAGGGTGGGTATATCGAGGATCGCCGCCCTAATGCCAACGCCGATCCGTACGTCGTTGCCCGGCTGATCACGGACACCGTGTGCTCGTACCTGGAAGGGAACAGCTGATCGTTCGTCTCCCTGGCGAAGCAGGGGAAACGCCGAGGATCGGGCCGGTCGCGCTGCTTTGGGAGCGGCGACGGTGGCCAGTGCGACTTACTCAGGGGTTTCGGCCCTCACGCCGTCTAGCGAATCGACAAAGTCGTCGGTCAGTTGGGCATAATCCCCCACCGCGGAACGTCTGAGGCTTCCGTCGTCGGCTGCTTGGAGTCCGGCGATGGTCGCATCTACGCCGAGAGGGAGTGCCTCGGCGGCGGTGACCGCGGCCGGCCACTCCGTCGCGTACACGGCAGGCGGATTGGTGGCTTCGACCGAGTCGCTCAGCGTCTGCGCGTCGACTCTCGACTGCGTGAATTGGGCGAGCGTCTCCGAGAACGTGATGTCCTTGTTCTCCCATGCGTCATTGGTCACGTCGATGGTTGCTTGAATCTCGATGGCCGTGGTCTCATAGCCGTCGAGGAGGATCAAGAAGGCCTCGATCTCTGGGGGCAAGGTCGTTGTCGTTGTCTCCGGGGGCAGGGTTGACGAGGTTGCCGTGGGGATGGTCGTCCCAAGCGGAACCTCGGCGGGGGGAAGCGCGTTGACGAAGGAGTAGGTCAGTCCCACCAGCGCGGCGATGACAAGCGGCAGGATCCATCGGCCGTGTTTCGGGTCTTGTTTGCTCACGGGGGCGCAGTTTAGGACGTCACGGTGCCAGGCCCCGGTTGCTTCCGAGCACGGTTGTCGACAATGGTGGCTGCCACGAGCCGCTGCTCAGGCGGTGGTCTTTGGCCCGCGCCGCACTCCGCTAGAGGATTCCCGCTGACCCTCCTGTAGCCTCGTCCCATGGATCTGGAGGGCAGGGTGGCCGTCGTGACCGGCGGAGGCGTGAGGGTCGGGAAGGCGCTGGCGCTTGGCCTGGCTGCGGCTGGGGCGGATGTGTTCGTCCACTACGGCCGATCGGCCGGGGCGGCGGCGGACACGGCTGCCAAGGCCGAAGCTCTCGGGGTTCGTGCTGCAGTCGGATCGGTGGACCTTTCCGTCCCGCAGGACTCGGCGCGGGTTATCGACCTTGCCGAGCAAGCGCTCGGGCCTGTATCGCTTCTGGTCAACAGCGCCTCGGGGTTTTCGGAGAACACGATCGAGGACGTCGGATTCGATGCGTGGCAGGAGACCCTCGACGTGACCTTGTCGGCCCCGGTGTTTCTGACCAAGGCGTTTGCCGACCGGTTGCCGCTGGAACTGTCTGGAGCCGTCGTCAATGTGACCGATGTGCGGACCACTACACCAAATCTGATGCACTTCAGCTACATCGTCGCCAAGGGTGGGATCGATGCATTCACCAGAGCCGCCGCCGCCGGTCTGGCCCCCAGAATCCGCGTCAACGCCGTCGCCCTGGGTGTGATCCTTCCTGACGAAGACAACTATGCGGAGCGGCTGGCGACCAAACTCCCGCTTGCGCGGGTTGGCGGGACCGAGCCCGTGGTCGATGCGGTGCTGTTCCTGTTGCGGAACGATTTTGTCACAGGAGAAATCGTCAGAGTGGACGGCGGGGGCCATCTGAAATGAGTCACGAGTCGCGAGTGCCGAGTCGCGAAACGGAGGACTTGGACCAGGTTCTTATCAAGGACCTCGTGGTTTCCGGGATCGTGGGGATCAATCCGGACGAGCGGGTCAATCCGCAGAACGTGCTGATCAACGCAACCCTCTGGGTCGATACACGGCCGGCTGCGGCAAGTGACGACATCGAAGATGCCGTCAACTACCGGACGGTGACCAAGGCAATGATCGCCCACGTCGAGTCCGGAACGCCGATGCTCGTCGAGCGCCTGGTCGCCGAGCTCGCCGCAGTGTGCTTCGACGCCGACGAGCGCATTCGCCGGGTGGAGGTCACCGTGGAGAAGCCGGGGGCGCTTCGACACGCCCGGTCGGTCGGGATCGCCATAGCAAGGACTCGAACGGACTCGGATGAGTGAACCGACCAGCGCCGTCATCGTCATCGGGTCGAACATCGAGAAGGAGCGCAACATCCCGGAGGCGGTCCGCTTGCTTCGGCGAGCACCCGGGGTCATCGTCGACCGGGTGAGCAGGGTCTTCGAGAGCCACTCCGTCGGCGGTCCTCCTGATGCTCCGGACTTCTTCAACGTCGCACTGCTCGTGAGGACCGACCGCGACATCGACGAGTTGCGTGCCGTGGCTCGCGCCGTCGAGGACGAGCTGGGCCGCGTGCGCACCTCCGATCCAAACGCCCCGAGGACGGCGGATGTTGACGTCGTCTACTACGGAGAGACCGCAGAGGATCGAGGAGGGAAGCCAATCCCCGATCCGGGGGCGCTCGAGGCTGCTCATGTGGCGCTGCCGATCGCAGACGCTGTCCCGGAATGGGTCCATCCGGTCGACGGGCGAACCACATTGGAGATTGCGGAACAAATCGACAGCGACGGCGTTCGACCAATCATGGCTATCCACTTGAGTTCGCCGTACAGCCCGCGCAGCCCGGAGGACTTCGACGATGTTTCCGACGTCTACGCCCCGCGTTTGGAGGCGCTGGTCCGACAACAGCTGATTGAGCTAGGCGAGGACCCGGACCGTGAAGGTCTCGACCGGACTCCCTTGCGCGTTGCCAAGGCGCTGGATTATCTGACAAGCGGGTACTCGACCTCGGTTGAAGAGGCTGTCAACGACGCCATTTTCGACGCCGAGGGTGCCGAGGAGATGGTCCTGGTACGCGACATAGAGTTCTACTCGATGTGCGAGCACCATATGCTCCCGTTCTTCGGCACCGCTGCCGTCGCCTATCTGCCAAAGGGAAAAATCATCGGGCTTTCAAAGATCGCCCGCGTCCTCGATGTGTTCGCCAGGCGTCTTCAGGTGCAAGAACGGCTGACCAACCAGGTGGCCGGAGCCCTCGAGGACATCCTCGATCCGCACGGCGTGGCCGTCGTGCTCGAGGGCAGGCATCTGTGCATGATGATGCGCGGTGTCCAGAAGCAGGAGAGCGCCATGATCACCAGCGCCATGCGTGGCACCTTCAAGGACAACCCGAGGACGCGTTCGGAGTTCCTCGAACTGATTCGTGCCTGAGGCTCCGCAAATCAGGCGCGATCAGGTCTTTCTCGAGAGGCCATTTGCGGAGCCGTGGCCCGAGCGGCCCGCCGCGAAGCGGCAAGAGCGGGGACAATGGCTGGCTCCTCAATAGCGGAGCGATCCGCTCTTTGTTGAAAAGGTGATCTGCGGAGCCGTGGCCCGAGCGGGCCGTAACCAGAGCGGGAAAAATGGATCCAGGGTTTGGTTGGCTGTCTCCTTGATGAGCCGCCGCCCGGTGCCGGTAGCGATCTTCCGACCGGCTACTCGTCGTAGATGACCACCGAT
>CAXMPL010000263.1:0-8684 GCA_964195125.1 uncultured Kiloniellales bacterium
TGGAGCCGGGTGTCGGACTCGAACCGACGACCTTCTCTTTACAAGAGAGATGCTCTACCAGCTGAGCTAACCCGGCAGCCCTTCAGGTTACCCAGCCCCGCATTCGAGCCACCTCGAAGACGGCCAGCGAAGTCGCAACCGACGCGTTCAGGCTCTCCGCCGGCCCGGCGTGGGGGATGGCTACCAACGCGTCGCAACGCTCGGCGGTGAGCCGTGACAGCCCGGGCCCTTCTCCGCCAACCACGAGTGCAACCGGGCCGGTAAACAGGTCTAGCCCCAACAGGGATCGGTCGCCGGAGGCATCGAGGCCGACCCGCCAAACGCCGAGTTGGTCGAGGCGCTTGAGCGCCTCAGGGATCGAGCCGACCTCGGCGATCGCGACCTGCTCGAAGGTACCGGCCGCAGCCTTGAATGCGGCGGCTCCCAGAAGGGCCGTCCGTTTCCTTGGGACGACGATGGCCCGGAACCCGGCGGCGACCGCCGATCGCACCGCGGCGCCCACGTTTCGGGGGTCCTCAAGGTGATCGAACACCAGCAGCGCCGCCGGCTCGGTGGCGGCGACTGCTTCCTGGAGCGTTGTCGTGGCGATCGGCCGGCAGACGGCAATCACCCCTTGGGGTGCGCTTGTCGTGGCGTGGCGGCGCACGTCGTCGACGACATCGACGCTCACCGATGCCGCTGTTGCCGCATCCACGAGCGCTGCGTAGTCGTCGCGCTGCAGTCGGTGCCCTTCAACCCGGAGGGCGATGACCCGACCTGCGGTGAGCGCGGCGGCGACGGCGTGGAGGCCCTCGACGCTATCGCCGATGCCAGCGGGTGCCATCTGCTGTGTCTTCTACGACGATCCCGATCTCCGCCAACTCGTCACGAATCGAGTCGCCGGCCTCGAAATCACCAGAGGTCCTCGCCTGTTCGCGCCGGTCGAGGAGCGCATCGACATTGGCGGCCGCGCCGTGCCGTTCGGCGATTTCGCCGATGAGGTCGGCGAGGTCGGCGACGCCGTCGGTGCGCTCATCGAGCGCAAGCATGCCGATGATTTCGTCGTACACCGCGATCAGCCCACCGATGTCTTCGCCATCATCGAGCCTCCGGTTACCGTCGCGTACCACATCGAAGAGCACACCGAGCCCACCTGCCACGTCGAAGTCCTCGTCCATCGCAGCCCGAAATCTCGCCATGGCCTCGGCATCCGGCGGACCCTCAACCGGTCCCTCGACCCGTCTGCGAAAGGTCCAGAGTCGCTGCAGCGAGGCCTCGGCGTCGTCGAGCGCCTCCTGAGTGAAGTCGAGCGGCTTGCGATAGTGGGTGCGCAGGTACAGGAGCCGCACCGCGCTCGGCTCGTGGGAGCTCAGCACCTCGAGGAGGTCGACGACGTTACCGGTCGACTTTGCCATCTTCTCCCCACCAAGGTTCATCATCCCGTTGTGGAGCCAAATGCGAGCGAACACGGTGCCGAACGCCGCCTCGGATTGCGCTATCTCGTTCTCGTGGTGCGGAAAAATCAGGTCGTGACCCCCGGCGTGGATATCGAAATCATCGCCGAGATAGCGGCGTGCCATCGCAGAGCACTCGATATGCCAGCCGGGACGTCCCGGCCCCCACGGCGATTCCCACGACGGTTCCCCCGGCTTAGCCGCCTTCCACAGGGCAAAGTCGAGCGGGTCGCGCTTGTTTTCCCCGGGCTCCACCCGCTCGCCGGCCCGCAAGTCGTCTGGGTTTTGCCGCGACAGCCTGCCGTACTCAGGAAACGAGCGGACGGCGAAGTAGACGTCGCCGTCCGCTACATACGCATACTCTTTTCCAATCAGCGTCCCGACCAGATCGATCATGTCGTCAATGTGCTCTGTGGCCCACGGCTCAACAGTCGGCTCCTCGATCCGGAGGAGTCGATACGCCTCGGCGAAGTCGTTGTAGGACTGCTCCACCACATCTTGCGTGTCGACTCCGAGCTCGTTGGCCGTTTCGATGATCCGATCTTCGACATCGGTGACGTTGCGCACATAGGTGACGTCGTAGCCCAGCCATGACAGATAGCGACGGATCACATCGAATACCACGACATAGCGGCCATGACCCAAGTGAGGGCGTGCCTGGACGGTGGCGCCGCACACGTACATGGACACTGCGCCCTGGTCGCGTGGAACGAACTCGACCAGCTCGCGCCCCAGTGTGTTGTAGATCTGCATCGGCTCAGAGATGGTACCGGCCATCCATATGACCCCGCCGTACCAGCGCCTGCCACAATCCGGGTGATGACCGGCGATTCTTCAACGCAACCGCTCGTGTACGGGCACCGCGGAGCCTCGATGCACGCCAGGCAGAACACTGTCGAGGCGTTCGCCATCGCCATCGAGCATGGCGCAGACGGCGTCGAACTCGACGTCAGGCGCACCCGAGACGGTGCGATGATCGTTCATCACGAGGAACGAGCGGTACCGAATGCGGACCCATTTATCACCCAGGACCTCAAGGCGATCAAGGCTGCAACGCCGTGGGTGCCCACGCTCGACGAAGCCTGGGCCGCGATCGGGGACTCGGCGTTGATGAACATCGAAATCAAGAACACGGCAGGCCAGGCCGACTTCGACCAGAACAGACGCATCGCCGGCCAAGTCGTGGAATGGATCGAGGCAAATGCAGCCCGGGAGCGGGTCCTGGTGTCGTCGTTCGACGGCATTGCCCTGAAGGCGGTCAGGGACCGCGACCCCGGCATCCACACCGGCCTTCTCGCCACCATCGCAGTCGATCCGATCACCGCCATCGAATGGGCGACGCGCGATGGCAACTTCTCGGTCAACCTGCCGCTGGCGACCGTGCTCGGCGACGCCTCGCGCATCGTGGAGGCCGCCCGCCCTGTGCAGGTGCTGGTTTGGACGGTGAACGACCCACACGCTGCCCTCACCCTGGCCGATGCCGGGATCGGGGGCGTGTTCAGCGACGACCCCGGTCTGATCGTCGCCGCGTTTGCCCAGAGGTAATGGCTCAGCGATAAACGGTGGCGACGGCGGCCGCCGCAATACCTTCGTCGGCCCCGATCGAGCCCATCCCATCCGTTGAGGTCGCCTTGACGGAGACCGCATCGACCTCGATCCGAAGCACCTCCGACAGCGCAGCCCGCATCGCATCGCGATGCGGCGCCACCCGCACCGACTCGGAGATGATCGTCACATCGACGTTCCCGACTCGGTAGCTTTCGCTCTCGACTAGGCGCAGCGCGCGAACGAGCAATTCCATCGAGTCGGCTCCCTCCATGTCTGGATCATCCGAAGCGAAGTGGGTACCGAGGTCGCCCATCCCAACGGCACCGAGCAACGCATCGATCAAGGCGTGGGCGGCGACGTCGCCGTCACTGGTTGCTTGGACTCCACGGGCATCATCGACCTCGATACCACAGAGGATCAATGGCCCGCCGGGTCCGAAGCGGTGGGCATCGAAGCCCCAGCCGACCCTGGTGTGGCCCTCAGCCACGGTCCGCCGCGCGCAATACCCGCGCCAGTTCGAGATCGTCGAGGTAGGTGACCTTGAGGTTCGCTGGATCACCGGCGACCGTCACTACCCGTCCGCCGATAGCCTCGACGAGCATGGCGTCGTCGGTGGCGTCGACTCGAGCCGAGGCATGGGCCTTGCGCAGAATCTCGGTCCTGAACCCCTGCGGCGTTTGCACCGCGACCAGCGACGAGCGATCGACGGTCTCTACGACCTCATCGCCTGCGATGTACTTCACCGTGTCGGCGACGGGCACCGCGGGGACAACGCCCGCCACGTCACCGGCGCGAAGCCGGTCGATGACGCGGGCGACGAGTTCCGGAGTGGTGAGGGGCCTGGCGGCATCGTGGACGAGCACGAACTCAACCGTCGGCGGCACATGGTCGAGCCCATTGCGCACTGAGTCGGTGCGTCGCTCCCCGCCGGGAACGCCGTCGGGAACATCACCGACAACCACCACATCGTCGACTCCTCCGGACCTGAGGGCACGCTCGGCATGGACCCAAAGTGGATCGTCGTCCAGGAGCGCGGCATGCTTCGGGCTGCCGAAGCGGACCCCTCTTCCCGCCGCGACCAGGATGGCCCAGAGATCATTGGGTGAGCTCATGACCCTTGATGGTACGCGGCTGGCGTCAGGCCTCCACCAACTCCTCGATCTTGGGGAGAGCCCGCTCCAGCTTCTTGACCGCCTCCTCCTCGGAGATGTCGAGCGAGAACTGGAGCTCGCTGATGATGATCAGGCGGGCCTTGGCCAGCATCCGCTTGAGCGCGGGAGAGATGCCCTTGACCTTCTGGGCGTAGTCGAGATCCCTGATCACCTCTGCGACCTGGAAGATGTCGCCGCTGTTGATCTTCTCTGTCAGAATCTTGTACCACCGGCTCCAGTTCGATCCGGCTTCCTGCGGCTCGCTGCGCAACGCGGCGAACACCTGCTTGGCCTTGTTCTTGCTTATGACCGGGCGCACCCCAAGATCCACTGCCGAATCCACGGGCACACTGACCGTGAGCTGGTCGGTTGCAATCTCGAGGATGAAGTAATCCCGCTTTTCGCCACCAACGTCGAGCTTGCGTTTCTTGATGATCGTCGCCGCGCCATGATGGGGATAAACCACATTGTCGCCGACTTCGAACGGGATCGCAGGCTTCTTCACGGGCTCTGTGTCGAAAATCTTGTCCTTTGGCTTCGTCGTCGTGGCCGCCGGCTTCTTCACAGCAGGCTTGGTCGCCTTAGCCGCGGGCTTCTTCACAGCAGGCTTGGTCGACTTAGCCGCGGGCTTCTTCACAGCAGGCTTGGTCGACTTGGCCGCGGGCTTCTTGGCAGGCGGCTTTTTCGCCGCCGTCTTTTTCGCCGCCGGCTTCTTGGCCTTCGACTGCTTGGCAGCTGTTGTCTTCGCAGTTGCGGAGGACTTTGACGAGGTCGACTTCGTTTTCGCCGTGGTCGTCGTCTTTTTCTTCGCTGCCAAGGCTCACCTGGGGACGCGGGTTCGTGCAGTGTACCGGCGACAGGCCCCGTACCGATGCAAGCTCAATCGGGTGTCGACGGGCCCCTGGCATGAGGGAGTTGGTCGAGGTATGCCCGGATCCGGGCTGCCCTGGCCGGACCGACCCCCTCCACTTCGTCCAGCTCGCTGACGGTGGCGGCCTTGAGGCGGGCAATGGTTCCGAACTTGCGCATGATGGCTTCCCTGACACCCTCGGGTAGCCGCGGCACCGAGGCCAGCGCTCGCGCTCCTCGCGGGCTCACCTCCGCATCGAGGGGAGTCAACCCGATCGCATGGGCGACGGTTGCGGTCTGATACAGGTCTTCGGTCGCCACCCTGTCGAGCCGCCCGAATGCCGACGATCCGCGTCTTGGCTTTCGATCCTGGTAGTCGATGTTGATCAGCTCGACGATCGGTGCCACACCGGTGGCCAGATCGCTGGCCTGGAGCTGGACCATCGGCGCCTCGTCCCCAAGTTCCACAGCCAGCGCATCGAGATCGTCGACGTTGCGTAGCACCAGCATCGCTCGCTGGATCACCATGACTGCGTCGCGTAACGTGACGATGCCGTCTTCTTCGTACTGGTCGAGGCGGACGATCGCCTCGTCGAGACGCCGTCGCAGCCGCTCCAGCGACTGCAGCCGCTGATTGGCCACCGCCAGCAGCGTCATCGGCGCCTGGAGCACCACACGGGTGTCTCCGGCGAAAAGCACGGCCACGTTGCGGCCTTCCTCGCTCACCGCGAGCACCGGCAGGCCGGTCTGCAGCGCCATCCGCTCGGCAGTGCGAAAGCGAGTGCCGGTCTCTTTGGTCGGGATGGTCGGATCGGGGATGAAGTGGACGTTGGCCCGCTCGATCGTGTTGGTGTCGCTATCGATGACGATGCCACCATCCATCTTGGCGAGCTCAGCGATCCGTTGTGCGGTCAGCGGCACGTCGACGAGCCGAAACCCGCCTGTCGACAGCTCGTCGACGCGATCCGCTGGCGCGATGACGATCAGCGCTCCGGTTCCCTGGTTGAATATCAGTCGAGCAGCCTCACGCAACGTCGTGCCGGGCGCAAAGCGGCGCAGCACCTCGAGCGGCGGGGTGGAAACTGTGGCCATCCGGACCGCAGGCTAGTCCACGGCAATAGGGGGCCTCCCATGAGCCGCCTGTTCGCCATCGTCAATGAGCGGTTCCGGCCGTTCGGCCGGGACGAATCGTCGCCGCAGCCAGGCCCGCCTCGACGAGGGCATCGAGGAGATGCGGATACGTCGACCCGTCGATGATCCCACCAATACCGAGGCGCACAACCTCGGCGCGGCGCCGCTGCCGATGCGGGACCCCGCGCAGCTCCCCGGTGAGCCCGACCTCACCCCAGGCGGCAACATCAGTGATCGCAACGCCCGACGCCGCCGACGCCACGGCCAGCGCCACCGCGAGGTCGGCGGCGGGCTCGCTCAGCTGCAATCCGCCCATGGCCGACACGTAAACGTCATGACGACCCAGCGGCAGGTCGGCATGCCGCTCCAGCGCGGCCAGGATCTGATGGACGCGGGCGGCAGGCAGGCCCTTGACACTTCTCCGCGGCTGGGCCGCAGCCGAGGGTACGACCAGGGCCTGCACCTCGACTACCAGCGAGCGCAACCCGTCGATCGTCGGGAACAGCACGCTCCCCGGTGCGGCTGCGTCCCGTCCCTCGATCAGCGTGGCGCTGGGATCGGCAACGGCACGCAAACCATCGGGCAGCATCTCGAAGATGCCCACCTCGTCGACAGATCCGTGGCGGTTTTTCACACAACGCAGGAAGCGAAGCCCACGGTGTGGATCACCCTCGATGGTGATGACAACGTCGACCATGTGCTCGAGGAGTTTCGGCCCGGCGATGGACCCGTCCTTGGTGACATGACCGGTCATGACCATGGCCGTCTCCGAGTTTTTGGTGCCGGAGATCAGCCGAGCTGCCGCCTCTCGAACTTGGGCCGGACCGCCCGTACCCCCAACCTGCTCCGGCACCATGACCGTTTGGATCGAGTCGACGATGATGAGGTCGAAACGGCCGGACTCGATCATGGCCAGGATCGAGGTCACGTCGCGCTCGGCAGCGATCGAAACGTGCTCCACGAGCGCTCCGATCCGGTCGGCCCTCATCCTGATCTGGTTCAGCGACTCCTCCCCAGACACGATCAGGGCGGTGCCACCCAGTGCGGCAGCAACCTCGAGCACCAAGGTCGACTTGCCCACACCGGGTTCCCCGGCCACCAGAGCAACCGATCCGGCAACGATGCCCCCGCCGAGCACCCGGTCGAACTCATCGATGCCGGTCGCCAGGCGTGGTTCGCCGGCGGCCGGTGCGACCTCAGTGATCGCAATCGGGAGGGTGTCGCCGGCGTGGGTTGTCTGCTCACTCAGGGTCCCGGTCGTTCGGCACTGGGGGCAGAACCCCATCCAACGGCTCGTGGTGTATCCGCATGTCGTGCACCGATATGAGGCCATGACGACACGCTACGGGGAGGGTGTGACAGAAACGAGTCGCAAGTCGCAAGTCGCAAGTGGCAAGTCGAAGTAGGTCAGCCGCGCCTGGTGGCTGCGTAAAGGGCTGCGACGAGCACGGAAACCAGCAGGATCACTCCCAGTATGTTCCATACCGTCCACGGCTCGGCGGCACGTACCTGCGCGATAAACGACATGCGTGGCACAATACCGGGCGAGCCCACCCCCGAGGTGCGTCGGATGGACAAGGACACACCCGATTTCGATGACTTGTTCGAGCCATTTGAGCTCGATGAAGCCCCACCCCCGAGCAGCGATAGGCCCGAGCCCGGGTACCAACCGGGGGCGGCGTCCGCCAGCGCGGTGACCGATGTCGCAACGGTGGCCTGCCCTTCATGCGGGTCGGCCAACCCCGAATACAACCGCCACTGCGAGCAATGCGGCGCGCGGCTCAGCCAGGAATCGCTGCCGGTTGCGCCACCGCCAACACTGCGGACCTCTCCCGGTGCCAGGGCGCTTGGGGTGCTCGCCGCCGTAATCCTGCTGGTCGCGCTCGCCGCTCTGGTATTCAACGTGTTCAGGGGTGAGAGTACGGCGCAACCGACCTCAACGACCTCCCCGACAACCACGGTTCCGGTGGCGGTCAAGGAGTTGTTCGCCTCCTCGGTCGATGCCAGCTCGTTCCTCGCCGGTTGGGAGCCAGAGAACCTCATCGACGGCGATCCTTCGACGCACTGGAACGACGAGAGCCTGCACGGGATCGGCGCCGTGCTGACGTTCACGTTCTCTGATCCGGTGAGCATCACCGAGATCGAACTAAAGAACCTGCTCGACGACGAGGGCTTCAAACGGAATTACAAGATCCAGGGATACCTGATCACGACCGACGATCTGAGCGTCGATTTCTCGGGTCGGCTCGACAACCTGAACGACCCGCAACGGATCCAAATCGCCAGCCTGGGGACGCGGGAGCTCACCATCCAGGTGATGAGCACCTATCCCGCCGAGTCGGCCGGCGACAAGCCGCCGTTCGATGAGCTGGCGCTGCTGTCCGTGCAGTTCTTCGGTACCGACACGTAGGAAGTCGCAAGTCGCGAGTCGCGAGTCGCGAGTCGCGAGTCGCGAGCAAGACCGCACCCTATCCTCGGGTGACCTGCGACTTCTGACTGGCATCTCTCAACCGAAGAGTCGCGAGACGGGAGTCACAAGCCAGACCCCCCTCCTGACTCGCGACTCGCGACT
>CAXMPL010000264.1:0-5875 GCA_964195125.1 uncultured Kiloniellales bacterium
GATCCGAGCACGAAGGTGTCTCCGGTACGCGACTCGTACACCATCTCCTCGTCGAGCTCACCGACCCGACCACCGTCAGGCAGCACGACGCGGTACAGGCCGCGGTCGGGGATGGTGCCGGGGTTGGTGACGGCGAGCAGCCTGGCGTTGCGGCGGCCCTCGATCGACCCGGCGACACGGTCCCAAATGATGCGAGGGCGAAGCTCGGCGAACTCATCAGATGGGTACCGGCCGGCGAGCATGTCGAGCACGGAATCGAAGACCCCTCGGCCCAGATCCCGGTACGGCATGGCGCGTCGCACCAGGTCGTACAGGTCGTCGACGCCGATGGTTTGGTCGGCGGCGATGGCCACGATCTGCTGTGCCAGCACATCGAGTGGGTTCTGCGGGATGTTGGTTTCCTCGATGGCGCCTGCATACATGCGCTCCACCACGACGGCGGTCTCCAGCAGATCGCCTCGGTGCTTGGGGAATACCTTGGCCACCGAGGGGGCGCCGACCTGATGCCCAGCCCTGCCGACGCGTTGCAGGCCACTGGAAACCGACGACGGGGACTCGACGAGCACGACCAGGTCGACCGAAGCCATGTCGATCCCAAGCTCGAGCGTCGAGGTGGCGACGACACCGCGCAATTCTCCGCGCTTGAGCCGGTCTTCGATGTCGATGCGCTGTTCTCGGGACACCGATCCGTGATGGGAACGCACGACTTCGTCGCCGGCGAGGCGGTTGAGCTCTGAGGCGAGCCGCTCGGCGAGGCCGCGCGAATTGACGAAGAAGATAGTCGACCGATGGTCCAGCAGCAGGTCGAGGAGCTTTGGGTAAACGGCGGGCCAGATCGATTTCCGAACCGGCTCGTCGAGGGCATCGACGTCGGGGCTGGCGGTGAGCTCGGGCCGGGTCATGTCCGCCACCGGGACCACGATCTCGACCTCGAGCGCCTTGTCCCGCGGGGCGTCGACGATGGTGACGGGTCGCGGAATCCATCCGTCTTTTGATGGTTCGCCGCCTCCGAGAAAAGCTGCGATGTCGTCGAGGGGGCGCTGGGTGGCGGAGAGGCCGATCCGTTGTGGCTCGCCGTCGGTGATGGCGGCGAGCCGCTCCAGGCTCAGCGCAAGGTGGGATCCACGTTTGGTTCCTGCGATCGAATGTATCTCGTCGATGATCACCCACTTGACCGGTTGCAGGATCTCTCTCGCTCGCGAGGTGAGCATCAAGTAGAGGCTCTCCGGGGTGGTGATCAGGATGTCGGGCGGGTGGCGGAGCATTGCCTGCCGGTCGCGCTGCGGTGTGTCGCCGGTTCGCATACCGGTGGAGATCTGCGGTGGGTCGATGCCGAGCTGCGTGGCTGCCAGGCGGATGCCGGTCAGCGGGGCTCGCAGGTTTCGGTCAACGTCATGGGCCAATGCCTTGAGGGGGGAGATGTAGAGCACCCGGCATCGCTCCCGTTCCGGCGGGGTGGGTGTGGTGGCCAGGCGATCCAGCGCCCATAGGAACGCTGCCAGCGTCTTGCCGGAGCCGGTGGGGGCGTGGATCAGGGTGTGCCCGCCGGAGACGATGGCGGGCCAGCCATCGTATTGCGCTGCGGTCGGCTCGGCGAAGGTCGCCGAGAACCAGGCTCTGGTGGGGGCGGAGAATCCGTCGAAGGCGTCCACGCCGCCAGGGTACCGGGAACGGGTGACGCGAAACCGGTGGCACCGCCCGGCGACCCTGAGGCGATGGGTGAGACTTTGCCCGATGTGTCAACGGTGCCGGTTCCAGCCCGAACCCTCGACTTCGAGTCGAGGGTTCGGTAAATGACAAAATCGTCTTAGGCACGGTTTGGTGGGTAAGAAAAGTCGCGAGTCGCGAGTCGCGAGTCGCGAGTTCCAGGCCCGAGTCGCGAGTCGTAAGTCTGGTTTCTCCCCCTTTTCCTCAATCCACGAGGTGGAGTGTGTGGATGCGGTCTAGGGCGGTGAGGTATTGGGTCTTCCAGGGCCAGTTGGTGGGGAGGTGGAGGACGTGTTTGCGGCTGTTTGCTGTGATGCGTCCTGGGCAGCTCAGATACCGATGCCGCAGCGTCTTGGCGGTGACTGGTGTTGGTGAGATGAGCCGTCCGGTCCATCGTGCCAGGTTGTGAGCCAGGATGTTGAGTTGGAGCCAGCCTGCGTTGGCGTTGTAGTCGCCTGAGGGCATGTGGTTGAGTGCCATCCCATATTTGAGGTCCCGGATCACTGTTTCAATCACGGCGTGTTGACGGTGGAGATGGTCGAGTTCGGCTGGGTCTCCGTCGAGGTCGGTGACGAATGCCCAATGCTCGACGATGTCGAACAGTCGCAATTGGGGATCGCCGGTGTCTTTGGGGGTGGTGGTGCGTCGGATGATGAGGCGGCAATCGATCGGGGTTGTGCCTGGGCGGCCTTTGATCTGGTAGTCGATTCCAGCAACATCGACTCGTTTGTCCACGGTTCGGGTCACTGGCTGGTACTCGTCTTGGGCGATCCCGGTGATCAGTTCCCTGATATTGGGGAACTGGCGGATGGTGACGGTGTAGTGCACGTTGTTGTCTCGGCAGGCTTGGATGACGGCTTTGATGTAGAACCCTGAATCGGCTCGCAACACGATTTCTTGGGATACCGCAACAGTTTCTCGTATCTTGGCGAGGGTGTCACCGATGACTGATGCAGCGTGTTTACCAGGCGCCGCGTTCCCGTCACGCAGCATGCCCGAAATCACTTGCCCCGTTGATGCCTCAGCCAGTATCAAGGGGTGGTAGCCCTTGATACCTTGATAGTTCCGCTTCGACGTTCCCTGTTTATCGTCGCCGTAGGTTTCGATCACGGTCGAGTCGATATCGAAAACTAGCCGTTGCTGAGGATCCGTTGCCGACGGCCCACCCTGATTGGTGATGGTGTCGGGGCCGAGTCCGGCCTGCCATGCTGCGGCGACCAGGTCCTTGTTGACGTCACTCATCTGGGCAACATCAGTAGCGGTGAGGGAGCGGAGCCATTCGCCACAACGCGACGGCGAAAACAGCCGGTGGCCTATTACTCGGCCTGTTGCGCCTGAACCCAACATGGCAACATCTGAGATGAACTCGCCGCCGGCGAGAAGAGACGCCACCAGGGTCAAAGCCTTGCCGCCACTGTTAGGTCGGCCGCCCCAACCCTTGGACGGTAACGACTCGTCGATTCTCGACTCGACGTTGAGTTGTTGGGCCAGAGACATCGGTAACAGCAACCCTGCGGAAGCAACCGATTTCGGGTCGTCGAACGCGACCTCTAAACGCGACAAAACCTGCGATACTCTCCGCATAAGAAAAGTGCCCTTCCGCTGGGGTGGCGAATCGTTGTTGACACGCCATTATCCCAGTCGCCAGGGCACTTTTCGCGTCAACCCCCCACCCGAAAACCCAACAACACCTCGTGCATTCAGGCTCTTGGGGGAGGTGGCCGAGGCCGAAGGCCGAGGACGGAGGGGGCTTGTGACTTGCGACTTGCGACTCGCGACTCGCGACTTCTAGGTCAACGCTCGGTGTAGGAACGCCGCCATCTGCTCTCGCGTCACCGTGCTCGTTGGGCAGAACATGGTGTTGGCCGGGGGGTTGCAGCCCTGGGTGATACCGGCGGCGGCGAGCTTGGCGATGTCCTCTTCGAAGATGGAGCCGTCGTCGTCGATGAAGGTGTTGCCGCCGCCGTCGTCGGTGAGGCCGAGGGCACGGACCAGGAAGGCGGCCATCTGCTCCCGTGACACCTTGGTGTCGGGGCAGTACAGATCGTTCGTCGGCGGGTTGCAGCCTCTGGTGATCCCGGCCTCGGCCAGCCGGTTGATGTCGTCCTCGAAGATCGAAGTCTCGTCGTCGGTAAAATAGTCCTGGCTGGCTGCCGGCAGATTGAGCGCACGCACGAGGAACGCCGCCATCTGCCCGCGAGTCACGTTGCTGGTCGGACAGTACATCGTGTTGCTAGGTGGGTTGCAGCCTGCGGTGATCGCCTCGACGGCGAGGTATTCGATGTCGTTATAGAAGGTGTGGGTGGCGGGCACGTCGATGAATCTGGTCGAGGTCACCTTCACCCGGAAGGCGTCACCCTCCCTGGCCAGGATCTCGATGGTGTGAGTGTCGACGATCAGCGTGTTGCCCGCCTGGAGCACGTGGGGAAGGGGGGTGTTGTAGGCCGCCGGAAAGTTGGTCCAGTCGAAGGGGACCGGCGGCTCGGGCACGGTCCTTCGGGTAATTCCCCAGCAAAACTCGGGGCAGGCGTCGTCGATCCAGGCGACGTGAACGCCGCTCCACGCGCTCGGGAACACATCGTCGGCCGATGGCACCCTGGTGTCGAGGGTCCAGTATCCGCCGTCGCCATGGATGATGAGCATCTCGGTGCCGGTGTCGCCGATCTCCTGAAGCACCACCTCGGTCTCATCGTCGTCATGGACGGTGACGCCGCCGGTGTCGATCCAGCCGGCGGCGTAGCGGTTGATGCCAGGTGTGGCGAACGGTTCCGGGTAGGTCCCGTAGGTGCAGCATCCAACGACACCGAAATTACCGGACATCACGTCGAGGGCGTTGTCGTACTCGGTGGAGCCGGGCACTCCGGTGTAGCTGTGCGGCCAGTGCAGCATGTGTCCCATCTCATGGGCGAGCACGGAGTGGAAGGCGACGCTGATCCCGACCTGGCCGTATCGGAAATTGTTCGGGAACTTCTTGTTGGCACCGACGCATGGCGAGAGGCACCATCCGGGCCCTGCCCAGCCTCCCGAGAATTCGCCGAAGGCGAGCGCTGCGTTGGCCGTGCCCGATGAGTTCAGACTGATGTGGGTCTGGCAGTTGGTGTCGGCCGGCACCGTGCCGGCCTCCACGAAGACCGGTGAGTAGGCGCCATCGGACAGCCACTCGTAATAGGGCGTGATGAAGGTGTTTGATTCAGCCACCTTGTCCGACAGGCTGAACGAAGAGGAACCGTTCTCCTGGCACTTCCATACCTCGAAGGTGTCGGTCCCGCTGGTGTACGCCTGGATTTGATCGAGGTTTTCGACGAGGCGCAACGGGTCGGTGGGGACGGCAGCGGCGAATTCGAGGAAGTGGGACGAGACGGGCGGATCCGGGGGAGCAACGATGTCGTCGCTGAGGTCGACGACGACAACATCATGGTCAGCAGCTGCGGCTACCGCCGCCTAGTCGGGCGGAACCAAGCCGAGAAGGGCAGCCCCGACCGCAAACGCGATCACAACCCGGGCCACAACCATGCGAATACGCACGCCTACATTCTCCTCGAAAGATTTCTCTAAGTATCGGCAGCGCTTCCGGGGAGCCGAAGCGCGATCGATTCTGGCAGCCCGCCCTCCGCTCGAAGAAGCAGGCGAGACCCGATCGGGGAGGGCCTCGCTCGACACGGCAGGCGGGTTGCGGCTATCGGATGATTCGGGCTCTCAGGAGGTCGTAGAGGCTGGTGAGCTTTTGCTGCTCGGTGTCCCAGTTGTAGGTCTGCTTGGCGTGATCCAAGCCAGCGTCGTAGCGTCCGGGGTCTTCGAGGATGGTGGTGATCGCCGCAGCCAGGGCCTCCGGATCGACCGGGTCGCATACCTCGCCGATGTGCTCCTCGTCGATCACCCTGCCGATTTCCGGTGAGTCGGAGCCGACGATGGGGATGCCGGCCATGGCGTACTCGAACAGCTTGTTTGGCAACGATGTGTAGTAGCTCACCGAGGCGTTGACGATGTTGCACAGGCCGACGTCGGCTGATGCGGTGTAGCCGAGCAGCTCATCGTTTGGGATCGGACCAAAGAACTTGATCGAATCGGCGAGCCCTTCCTGCTCGACGTAGATCTCCAGCGCCGGCCGGTGATAGCCGTAGCCGATGATGACGAGCACCACGTGATCGAGCTTGCGCACTGCTTCGAT
>CAXMPL010000265.1:0-6580 GCA_964195125.1 uncultured Kiloniellales bacterium
GATCGGCCGTGTTTTCACCGAGCTCGGGTTCCGGATCTTCTCCACCCACGGGACGGCCGGGCACCTGGCGCGACATGGCATCGCCACCACCCATGTCGACAAGGTCGCGGAAGGCCCGTACGACCCGGTGCGGTTGATCGAAGCCGGCGATATCGATCTGGTCATCAACACGCCGCAGGGACGCAGGGCGCGCGGAGACGGCCGGCTGATCCGAATGGCCGCGACCAGGCACGGGGTGCCGTGCATCACTACGGCCCAGGGTGGGCATGCCGTCGCCAGGAGCCTCCAGGCCGGACCCGACGCCGTCGCCACCGTCGTAAGCATCCAGGAGCACCACGCCGCAGCGGGGGTATCGCCATGAGTCTGGACACGACCCTGGGACCGGTCCGGCTTGGATCGCCGCTGGTCGCTGCGTCGGGGACGGTGGGATCGGTTGTTGACTTCGCCCGTGTCGTCGATTTCTCCGTCTACGGGGCGGCGGTGGCGAAGTCGGTGTCACCAGAGCCGTGGTCTGGCCGCCCCGCACCGAGAATGGCGCCTGCCGGGGAGGGGATGTTGAACGGCATCGGGATCCAGAACCCCGGCATCAAGGCGTGGGGCCGCCACGTCGGGCCGCTGATCGCTGACGTGCCCACCAGCGTATGGGGGTCTGCGGTGGCTCACGATCCCCTGGGCTTTGCCGAGGTTGCGGCAGGGCTCGCCGATGCCGGGGTGGCGGCGGTCGAGATCAATTTGTCGTGCCCGAATCTCACCGGCAAGTTCTTCGCCCTCGACGCCGAGGTGGCCGCCTTGGCGGTGGCCGAAGTCCGCGGGGCGACCAACCTGCCGATCGGAGCCAAGCTCTCACCGAACGCCGTCGACGTTGTGGCCGTTGCCGATGCCGTCGCCGAGGCCGGCGCCGACTGGGTGGTGCTGACCAACACCGTGTGGGGCGCTGGAATCGATATCGCGACCAGGCAACCCAAGCTCAGTGGTGTCGTCGGCGGCTACTCCGGTGCTCCGCTCAAGCCCATCGCTATGCGATGTGTCTGGGAGGTGGCGCAGGCACTGCCCGGGCTTCCCATCGTCGGTTGCGGCGGAGTCCAGACGAGCTCGGATGTTGTCGAATACCTCATGGCCGGTGCTTCGGCTGTCGCCATTGGCACCGCACATTTCGCCAAGCCGCGGATCGGGCGCCGCATTCTCGGGGGGCTGGAGCGCTTCATGGCGAAGGAAGGCGTCGGCGGCGTTGCCGACCTGGTGGGAGCAGCGGTGCAATGATGAACGGAAGGGTCATCGTGGCCCTCGATCTGCCAACGGCAGAAGCCGCCCTCGATATGGCGAAGCGGGTCGATGCCCACGTGGCTGGCTTCAAGATCGGTCTTGGCCTGTTGTACGACAGGGGCCCCCAACTCGTCGACGAACTGGTGGGTCTTGACCGGCCGGTTTTTGTCGACGCCAAACTCCACGACATCCCGACCCAGGTCGAACGCGCCGCAGAGCGGATTGGCGCCAGGGGAGCCCGCTGGGTAACCGCTCACGCCTCCGGCGGAGCCGACATGCTGGCTGCGGCCGTGGCCGGGCTGGCGCAGGGATCCGAGTCGGCGGCGGGGATCCTCGCCGTCTCCGTGCTCACCTCGTTGGATGACGATCGACTGGCTACGGTCGGTATCGACGCCCCACCTGCCCGCCTGGTCGCTCACATGGCCCGGACGGCCGCGACAGTCGGGTGCGAGGGCATCGTGTCGTCTCCTCATGAGCTGGCTACGGTGACTGAAGCAGCACCGAACCTGTTGCGCGTCACTCCGGGGATCCGGATCGACGACACCGGCGACGACCAGGTGCGGACGGCAACGCCAACGGTTGCGATCTCCGCCGGTGCCGACCTACTCGTTGTCGGAAGACCGATCACTCAGTCGCCCGATCCTGAGAATGCAGCTGCAGTCATCGCCGCCGCGGTCAACGGGATCACCGACTCGGCTTGATACCATCCGCCCATGAGTAATTCGAGGACGCCACCCCAGATCACCGACGAGCAGCGCAACGCGGCGCTGGCAAAGGCAGGAGCCGCGCGAGTGAAACGTGCCGAGATCAAGGCGCTGCTCCAGACGGGTTCCCGCACGCTATGGGACGTGCTCACAGAAGCGGAAACCGACGACATCGTGGCAGGCACCAAGGTATACCCGCTGCTGGCAGCGATGCCGGGAGTGGGCAAGGTCAAGGCGATGCGCCTGATGGAAGACTGCAAGATTGCAGAGAACCGCAAGATCCGCGGCCTCGGAAGTCGGCAACGTGAGTGTCTCCTCGACCACTTCTCCTGACGGGACCCTGCTCGTCGTATCCGGGCCCTCCGGGGTTGGCAAGTCGAGCGTGGTCGACGTGGTGCTCGAACGGTCGGGTGCAACCTTCTCCGTCTCGGCCACGACGCGAGCTCCCCGACCTGGGGAGAGGGATGGGAAGGATTACTTCTTCGTCACCGATGCGCGATTCGACGAGCTGGTCGCCGCAGATGAGTTACTCGAGTGGGCCGAATACGGCGGACGTCGATATGGGACCCCCGGGGCACCGGTTCTCGAGCACATCGCCGCCGGGGAGGACGTGCTCCTGGATATCGAGAACGTCGGCGCCCATCAGGTGAGAGCCGCCTACCCCGATGCGGTGCTGTTATTCATCCTGCCACCGTCGCTCGAAGAGCTGGAGCGTCGGCTGCGGGAAAGGGGCGATACCTCGGAGGAAGACGTGGAAAGGCGCCTCGCCGTTGCCTCGGAACAGATCGAGGACGCAAAAGCGACTTTCGATCACCTTGTGGTCAATGACGATCTGCAGACCGCGATTTCCCAGGTTCTCTCTATACTGGGGTGATCCGCCGGCCGTTATGGCGTATCGGGACCTCGAGGAGTGACAACCCAAAATGATGACCGAGCCTGCCGTAGGCAAGATCGTGGAGATGGTCGGATCCCGCTTTGGCCTCGTCGTGCTCTCCGCACGCCGTGCCAGGGAGATCAACGCTTATTTCAACCAGCTCGGTGAAGGTCTCGGCGGGTACGTCCCCCCTCAGGTCCACAGCATGTCGCGTAAACCGCTCTCGATCGCCCTCGAAGAGATCGCAGATGGCAAGGTCGTAGCGGCGCCGATCGAGGACTAGGACCGTGCTAGCCGAGCGGCGGATCGTCCTCGGCATCACCGGCGGCATCGCCGCCTACAAGGCGGCCTACCTGGCGAGACGACTCGTCGAGCATGGCGCCCAGGTGCGTGTCGTCATGACAAGATCGGCGACCCAGTTCGTCGGAGCGCAAACACTGGCCGCTATCACCGGCAGCCATCCCGTGGTCGAGCTCTTTGGCGATGACGATGTCAGCCCGCACACCACCCTGGCAGCTTGGGCCGATTCGATCGTCGTCGCACCGGCAACGGCAGCGACGCTGTCGAGGCTGGCAACCGGGCTCAGCGACGACGCAGTTTCGGCGACGGTGCTGGCATCCACATCGCCGGTGGTGCTGGCTCCGGCGATGCACACCGAGATGTGGGAGCACCCGGCGACTCAGCGCAACATCGCCACTCTGATTGCCGATGGCTATACGATCGTTGGACCCGATGCTGGGACGCTTGCGGGTGGAGACGAGGGTGTCGGTCGCTTGGCCGACCCTGATGACATCGCCGAATCCGTCGCCGGAGTTCTTCCCGGCGGCCGGCTTTCCGGCCAGCGGGTGCTGGTCACTGCAGGAGGCACGAGAGAGCCCATCGATCCGGTGCGGTTCATCGGCAATCGATCGTCGGGGAAAATGGGCAACGCCATCGCCTTGGCTTCGGCCAGGCGAGGAGCTGCGGTCACCCTGGTGACGACCGCTCCCGCTCCGCGCCACCCTGGCGTCGAGGTGATTGCGGTGGAGACGGCCCGGGAGATGGCCGACGCTGTGTGGAAGGCCGCCGAAGACGCCGACATTGCCCTTATGGCTGCAGCCGTCGCTGACTTCACCCCGGAGCATCCCGAAGCCACCAAGCTGCGGCGAGCCGCCGGACCTCCACAGGTTGTGCTTGGTCCGACCCCGGACATCCTCGGCGGACTGGCGGCAATGGAGAAACGCCCATTCCTTGTTGGATTTGCCGCCGAGACAGGCTCGATCGAGGCGGCCGTCGACAAGGCAAGAGACAAAGGCGTCGATCTGCTGGTGGCAAACGATGTCACCGCCCTGGGCTCAGAGTTCGGTTCCGATACCAACCAAGTCGTGATCGTGCTTCCAGACGGCTCGACCGAGCCGTGGGAGCTGATGACCAAGTCGGAGGTCGCTGAGCGTCTCCTCGATCGCATCGAGGTACTGCGCCGGGGTGGCGATACCGCGGGAGCCCCCAGCTGACCAGGATCGCCCAGGTCGTTCCAGATGTGCCGTCTTTCGCCGTGGATGACGGATTCGCCTATGCCGTGCCCGACGATGTGTCCGGTGTGGAGGTCGGGACCATGGTGCGGGTTCCGCTCGGTGGACGAAGAGTCAAGGGTTACGTGACGTCGGTACGAACTGCGACGCCCGACCGACCCCTGCGCTCGATCCTGGCACGATCCGGGGAGGTTCCTGTCTTCAATCGTGGTCTTCTGGAAACGGCGCGCTGGGTATCGACCCACTATGTCGCCCCGCTATCGGTGGTGTTGGCGCGGACCGCTCCACCGAACCTCCCGCGTATGGTGGCTGATCCCGTCTTCGATCCTCCCGCCACATCGAGCACCAAGCTCGCCGCGTGGTCGGGCATCCAGATAAGCGTTGGACGCACCAGACCCCGCTTTGTGGTGAGCGGCCAACCACCGGTACCGCTGATCACACCTGCGATATCACCCGTGGTTGCAGCGAGCCAGAACGTCCTGGTGTGTGCGCCCACGGTCGAAGAAGCTGCCACTACCGCCTCGGGCCTCGGCGAGGTCTTTGGAGACCGGGTGATGCTTGCCACCTCGCCGTCGTCACCGGCAGACCGAACCAACGCATGGTCGCTGGCCGCCGGCGACGCCGGTGTGGTGATCGTCGGTACACGCGAGATCGCTTTTTGGGGAGCCGGGTCTGTCGGTCTGGCGGTGATCATCGAGGAAGGTCGGCGCGCCTACAAGGCGAAGCAGACGCCGACGTATCACGTGCGCGACGTCCTGAGGCGCCGTAGTGCGGTCGAACGATTCGGGTTTCTGCTCGTTGGTGCCGTTCCGACGACTGACGTGATCGCAGCAGGAGTCGAGCTCAGCACGGGAAATGGTCGAGTGTGGCCGTTGGTCGAGGTCGCCGACCGCGCCCAGGCCTCTCCCGGATCGGGACTGATCATGGAACGGACGCGGATCGCAATCGGGGCTGCGCTGCGGGCCGATGGGTCCGTATTCGTCCTGGTGCCGCGGCGTGGCTACGCCGGTGCCTTTCGTTGCGTGCGATGTAGAGAATTGCGACGTTGCACAAACTGTGGGGCGCGGCTGGAACAGTCCGGTACGTGCCAGCGCTGTGGAACCGAGCATGGCGCGTGTGTGTCATGTGGCGGCACCCGATTCGAGCCGCTCGGCGCCGGGATCGGCAGAGTTGTCGATGACCTACGCCGGTCGTTTGGCGAATCGGTTGGCGAGGTCGGGTCGGCGGCGAACGTTCGAGTCGGAACCGAACGTGACTTGGTTGATCTGGAACCGGTCGATCTGGCGGTCGCTGTCGACGCCGATGGCATGATGTTGGCTCCGCACTATCGAGCTGCGGAAGATGCGTTGCGAATCCTGGTGCGACTGACGCTGGCCACGACTCCCGGGCGCGGCCGAAAGGCACTCATCCAGACTGCGATCCCAGGTCATCCGGTGATCACCGCCCTCAGGTTCGGAAGACCGTTTCCTTTCCTCGACGACGAGCTCGGCGACCGAGCCGCGAGCGGCTTTCCGCCGGTCGGGGCGCTGCTCGCCGTCGAGACCGACGCACCGCTCGAAGTCGCAGAGCCGGCGCTGCAAGCAGCGGGGCAAGGCGTCACCGTGCTTGGTCCCGCGGCCTGGGCGGGCGGGAACCGCTGGCTGCTCCAGGGCGACGACCTCAGCGAGGTGAGGATCCGATTGCGGTCGGTCGTGCAGACGCTTAGAGACGGAGGGTCGCGGGTGCGGGTCGACGCCGATCCGGTGGATCTTTAAGTGGCACTGCGAACCCTGGGTTCGGGGGACCGGTAGGCGGCATTGGGAGCTCTGGGTTGGGGGGACCGGTAGGCGGCATTGGGAGCTCTGGGTTCGGGGGACCGGTAGGCGGCACTGGCCGACGGAGACCGGATCGCGCCGTATATGCGGAGCCTCTTGGCGGTACCCTCCTGCTCCATGGCCATCTTCCCAATCCGCGTCTATCCGGACCCGGTGCTCCGCAGCAATGCCGAGATGATCGACGTCTTCGACGAGGATCTCAGACGTCTCGCTGACGACATGCTCGAGACGATGTATGACGCGCCCGGGGTCGGGCTGGCGGCCCAACAAATAGGGATCGCCAAGCGCCTCTTCGTCGCCGACATCGGAGAGGAGCCATTCGTCATGGTCAATCCTGAGATCGTCGAAACCTCAGGAGAGTGGACGTTCGAAGAAGGCTGCTTATCGGTTCCGGAGCGGTTCTGGGAGATTTCT
>CAXMPL010000266.1:0-2822 GCA_964195125.1 uncultured Kiloniellales bacterium
CACCCGGGCCGAGGACTACCAACGCGTTCATATCGTGGGGACCCATGGCCGCATCGACATCGAGATCCCGTTCAACATCCCACCAGATCGCGAAACCAGGATCTTCGTGACGCAAGGCGGCGACCCGCCGGTCGCCCCCACCACCGAAACCGTGGTCTTTCCCGCCGCGGACCAATACACGATCCAGGCCAGGCTGTTCGCTCAGGCCATTCTCGACGACACGGAAGTGTTGGTGCCGATCGAAGACGCCATTGCCAACATGAGAGTGATCGAGACCATCCTGGCGACGCCGTAACCGATGAGGGTCGAGACCACCCGTGTCAGCAAGATCGATGAATCGATATGCGCCATGATTCGCCTTTCGTCGGATCGGTAACCTGGAATCAGGAGAGCAGCAGGAGGTGACACCGTGACGGACTTTTTCCCAACCGAACCGGTTCGGTACGGCGGACCCGATGCCGAGGACGAGCTGGCCTACAGGGTGTACGACCCGGATCGCATGGTGCTCGGCAAGCGCATGGAGGATCAGTTGCGGATCGCGGTCTGCTACTGGCACTCGTTCAACTGGCCGGGCAACGACGTGTTCGGCGTCGGGACCTTCGATCGCCCCTGGCTCGCCTACGACGTCGATCCGATGAAGGCGGCACACCAGAAGATGGACGCCGCTTTCGAGTTCTTCACCAAGCTGGGAACACCGTTCTTCTGTTTCCACGACATCGATATTGCACCGGCGGGAGATACCTACGCCGAGACCAAGCGGAACCTGGAAGAGATGGTCGACTATGCCGAGGAACACATGGCGCACAGCGGTGTCGGGCTGCTGTGGGGGACCACCAACGCCTTCGGCCATCCTCGGTTCGCTGCAGGCGCGGCGACGAATCCGGATCCCGGTGTATTTGCCTATGCCGCGGCCCAGGTCAAAAACGCCATCGACGCCACGCATCGCCTCGGCGGCGCCAACTACGTGCTGTGGGGCGGACGCGAGGGCTACGAGACGTTACTCAATACCAGGATGCGCCAGGAAGCAGACCAGTTCGCTCGGTTCTTGCACATGGTTGTCGAGTACAAGCACGACATCGGATTCGGGGGAACGTTGCTCATCGAACCCAAGCCGCAGGAGCCGACCAAGCACCAGTACGACTATGACTCCGCCGCCGTGCACGGGTTCCTCGAGCGATACGACCTGGCCGGCGAGCTGTTCGTGAACATCGAGGGGAATCACGCAACCCTCGCCGGGCACAGCTTCCACCACGAAGTGGCGTACGCGATCGACAACGGGATCTTCGGAAGCATCGACGCCAACCGCGGTGACCCCCAGAACGGCTGGGACACCGACCAGTTCCCCAACTCGGTCGAGGAGATGAGTCTGGCGATGTACGAGATCCTTCGTGGTGGTGGGTTCACCACCGGCGGGTTCAACTTCGACACCAAGCTGCGGCGGCAGAGCATGGCTCGCGACGATCTGTTCCACGGCCACGTTGGCGGCATCGACACGCTGGCCCGGGCGCTGCTGGTGGCAGCACAGCTCATCGAAGACGGAGAGATCGAGTCGGCACGCGACGCCCGATACGCGGCGTGGACGGATGAGCTTGGTGTCGGCATCATGGATGCGCAGTTGACCCTGCTCGACCTCGAGGAACGGGTGGCAGCCGGTGTGATCGACCCGGTTCCCGTTTCGGGGCGACAGGAGCAGTTGGAGAACCTGATCAACCGAGCCTTGTGGCGAAGTGCCTGAAGGCCGAAATGGAGGTTTCATGAGGGATTTGAGCGGCACTGTCGTAGCCATCACCGGAGCAAGCTCCGGAATCGGAGCGGCCACGGCGCGAGCCCTTGGCGCCGAGGGAGCGTCGGTGGCTTTGGGGGCCCGGCGCAAGGACCGCCTCACCGAGCTCGCCAACGAGTTGGGCGCTCAGGTGGTCATCGTCGAGATGGACGTCAGAACTTCTGAGGACTCACAGCGGCTGGTCGATCAGGCGGTGGAGAGCTTCGGCCACCTCGATGCGATCGTGGTCAACGCCGGGGTGGGCATGTACGGCGGAATCATGGATCAGACGGACGACGAAATCCGCGCCATGATCGATACCAACGTGGCGGGGACGATCTGGCCGATTCGGGCTGCGGTGCCTCGGCTGCTGGAGAACGGTGGCGGCGACATCGTCATTGTCGCCTCCGTGGCCGGGTTGCGGGGTGCGGGGGACGAAGCCGTCTACGCCGCCACCAAACACGCCCAGGTGGGTCTTGCCGGGGGTCTGGATCGCGAGCTCAGGGAGAAGAACATTCGGGTGAGCACCATCGCCCCTGGGGGAACTGCCACCGAGTTCGCCATGGGCACGGGCCGCACACCCGACATGCCAGGGCTGGCCCATATGTTGGATGCCGAGGACATGGCGGCGGCCGTGGTCACCGTGTTGCAGCAGCCCAAGTCCATGCGGACCCTGCTGTGGTCGATGCGGAGCATGAAAGAAGAAGACTGAGTCGCGAGTCGCGAGTCCCCGAGTCCCTGGTCCGCGGTCCGCGGTCCGCGGTCCCCTTTCCTCCCCTCTTGGGGGAGGCTGACGGAGGGGGCTACCAGGCCCGTGGGGAACAGAGGTGAAGCCCCCCTCCCCGCCCTGCGGGCGATACTCCCCCCAAAAGGGGGAGAAACGCGACTTGCAACTGGTATCTCGCTGGACTTCGCCGTTCGCGCCTGTGCCAAGATGTGATCGACCCCCAGCGAAAGGAGCCATCGTGGGGACCGTTGGCAAGTTCAATTGGGCCGATCTGACCACAAGCGATCCGAAAGCGGCCAAGGAGTTCTACGCCGGGCTGTTCGGATGGACCGG
>CAXMPL010000267.1:0-4532 GCA_964195125.1 uncultured Kiloniellales bacterium
CAGCAACCCGATCGGCGGCACGAATCGCCGCCGTCATCGCCTCCGCCGAGTCGCCGTTGGTGATGCCCGGCCGGTCTTCCCCGGCGGTCCACGACCCGGTTTCCGGGCCAACTCCGCCACCACCGAGCACGGCAACCGTCCAGCCGTTGATCTCGAAGAGGGCCGGTGCGTAGGCCTCGGCGGCGTCCTTGCCCGCTCCGACAGGGACGATCCCGGTAGCGAGCAGATTCTGACGCGCATCGAGCATGGCTTCGAAGCCGTAGTCGATGGAGTGGTTGTTGGCGAGGTTGGCGACATCCACTCCAGCGTCCGCCATCGACGGAAGGGCATCGGGGTCGCACCGGAACGTGTACGGCTTGTCCCAAGGAGTACCGAGGTTCGACGCCGCGCACTCGAGGTTGACGATGGTGAGATCATCGGTGTGGAACACCCCCCCGAGGCCGGTCCAGGCGTGCTCGTACCCCTTTTCAGGGAAGGTTCGAACGAACGTGGGGTCGAGATTCACATCGCCCGTGCCACTGATCACCAGCCGCCGTGGCGCAGGAGGCAACGGCTCTGTTGTCACCGCGAGCTCGGGCCCACCCCTTGTCGTCGTGCTGGATTGTGCGATCGTGGTTGTAACCGGCGGAAGCGGGGTGTTGGTGACCTGCGGAAGGGAGGTGAGGGGGGCAAGCCGAGGATCGGTTGGGGGCGGAGAAGCATCTCCGCTGCACGAGGCGGCCAGCATGGCGAAAGCAACCAGCCAAAGGGCCTTTGGGGGCTTGCGGACCGCGATCATCGACGAAACCGTACCGTCGGCGACACGAAATCAGCCGAACCGGACTGGGAGGCTCACCAGATCGGGCGCGAGGAGATTTTGTTTTTCAACAAGCCACCCGGGCGTGCCGTGGCCCGAGTGGCTTGTAGCCAAGGGGGAAACGAAGCCACCACACCGGTGACGACGGCCTTCGTATCCGCGCTTCCCGAGAATCCGGTGACTGAGCTTGGGGCTGTTTCAAGAGGATGTGCAATGACTGAAGCGGTCCAATAAACGTGCCGATATTCCAGGCATGAACGCGCTCCAGGGCGATCTCGACGCCTTTCCACTGGAGGATGTGATGCGCTTCCTCGCCGACGCGGAGCGGACCGGCGTCTTGCGCGTCGAGGCGGGACCCTATACGGGGAGGACTTTCTTCGTGGACGGGCGGATCACCTTCGCCACGACCCGGTCGGGCGACGGGTCGATTGCCGCGCTGCGCGGGTTCTCGACGGTTCCCCGACGCGACCGCCGCGGACGAAACCCTGGTGGCCGGTGGCCGCAGGCAGCACGTCCCCTCATCCTCCAGCAGGTGGTCGAGGTGCTTGTGAGGTTGCAGCGAGCCGGACGCGGCCGGTTCTGGTTCATCGAGGGTGTAGAGACCAAGGCGTACGGCACGGAGGAGATCCAGCGGATCGATGTCGAGGAAGCACTCGAATCAGCGGCCGAGCGTCGCAAGGAGTGGGACGCTATCAAGGAGCTGGTCCCGAACGGCACGTCCGAGTTCGCCATCCGACCAAGGCTATCGGCGACGACCGATGAGGTCACCGTCGACGCGGCATCCTGGCAGGTGCTCGCTGCCATCGGCGACGGAGCCTCGGTTCAGGAGGTGGCTGAGAAGCTCAAGCTGTTCGAGTTCGCTGCCGCAGGTCTCATCTCAGAGTTGGTTGCAGAGGGTCTGCTCGTTCCTGCCGATCAGACGAAGGAGATCGCAGACCCGACGGTGCAGATCAGCGTCGAGGATCCCGAGTTCACCGACGACATCGAGGTGCGGGCGGAGGACGCGGCGGGGTAGGCCAATAGTGGGTGCTTCCTGCTACTTGCTACTTGTTTCGTGTTGCTTTCTTACTTGTTGCCCTTTACGACGGCGTCGGTATCGGGTAGAACACAGGCATGGAGCGCATCGTTGTTGATCTTCCCAAGGAGTGGCTCACTGTTGCCGACATCTGCGAGTACATGGGTGTCTCTACGTTTGTGGTCACCAGCCAACTGCGCAGCGGCGGACTGCCCGCAGTAAAATTCGGTCGAGAGTGGCGGGTAGCGAGAACCGACTTCGAGGATTGGATCAACGAACAGCGTGAGCGGCGTGACGCCGTATCCGAGGAGAAACGTGACCGAGTCGGATGACGCCTTCGATTCCGAGGGTGACCTCGACGCCGGCGACGTCGTTGCCCCCCGCCACACCAGGACCCTCCGCTGGGCGATGCTTTGGTACACCGCCGTCAACCTCGCCATTGGTCTCCCCCTGCTGCTCATCCCGGTGCAGTTCCTCGACATCATCGGTGTCGACGACGCCACCGCCGTTACGGTGGGCGGTCTGCGGTGGATCGGGGCGATGCTGACGGCATGGGCGGTTGCTGCGATCATCATCGTGCTCAGACCGGGTGGACGGGCCTTTTTCGTCACCGCCGGTGCCCTTCAGATGAGTTTCGGCGCCGCCGCCCTTCTGTACTCGTCGGTCGTCGAGGAGCAGCTGGCGTCGCTGTGGTTCCATACCCTGATCACGGTCGTCTTCGTGGGGACGGCCGTGTACCTGTGGGTGGCGCGGTTCCGCGCCAAGGAAGCGTTCGCCATCGGCTAACAGGCAGGTGCGTCTTCACGACTCGCGAGTCGCGACTTCACTCAGTCGTCGAGCCCGAGCGCCTGGAGCGGGCTGACGAAGTCGACGTCGAGGAACGACGCCACTGCTTCATTCGTCACTAGGCCCCCGGTGACGTTCACTCCGGGAACCAGCTCCGGGTTGGTGGCCAGCGCCTGCTCGAGACCGTCGGCGAGGGAAACCGCGTACGGGAGGGTGGCGTTGGTCAAGGCGTAGGTCGAGGTGTTGGGCACGGCCCCGGGAATGTTGCCGACTGCGTAGTGAACCACATCGCCATCCATGTAAATCGGATCGGCATGGGTGGTCTCGATGGCGGTGGCGATGCAGCCTCCCTGGTCAATCGAGATGTCGACGACGACGGTGCCCGGCCTCATCGCCGCGACGTGCTCGTGCGACACCACCACCGGAGCTCGCGCCCCGGCGACGAGCACGGCGCCGATGAGCAGATCGGCGGTCGGGACGAGCTCGTCGATGGCATAGAGCGATGAGCTGATTGTGACGATCCGCCCTTGGTACACCTCGTCGAGGTATCTCAGCTTTTCGACGTTCAGGTCGAGCACGATCACCTCGGCACCCATGCCCGCCGCTACCGAGGCTGCATTCTTTCCAGCGTTGCCCGCGCCGAGGATCAGCACCCTTGCCGGTTGAACCCCGGCGACTCCACCGATCAATAACCCGCGTCCTCCTGCTGGGCGCTCCAGATAGTGGGCACCGGCCTGGGTGGCCATCCTGCCCGCAATCTCGCTCATCGGAGCCAGCAAGGGAAGGGCGCCATCCGGTAGCTCGACGGTTTCGTAGGCGATGGCGGTGACCCCACTCTCGAGGAGCCCCTTGGCTTCCGCGGGGTAGGCAGCCAGGTGGAGGTAGGTGAACAGCACCTGGCCCGGGTGAAGCATTTCGATCTCGCCGGGCTGAGGCTCCTTGACCTTTAGGATCATGTCGGCTTCGGTGAACACCTGCTCGGCGTCGTCAGCGATGTCAGCCCCGACGCCACGGAAGTCGTCGTCGCTAATCGACGAGCCGGCGCCGGCGCTCGTCTGAATGAGCACGTTGTGGCCGTCGGCTGTCAGCTCCCTGACGCCAGCGGGGGTGATCGCTACCCGGTGCTCTTCGTTCTTGATTTCGGTCGGGATTCCTACATTCACTGGCATCCTCCGTCCGGCACAGTCTTGCAGCTCCCACTTGGATCAGAGCCGCCCGATGCCGTTGAGAACGCGAATTCATACTTTGTGGGCAACTGCCTCTAGCCGCTCAACCACCTGCCCTGTAGCCTCGGTGGAGCCAGGCACAGGAGGTGAGCATGCTCGAGCAGGCAACAGTGGATCGCCTCAGGCAGATGGACGGCCAGGGCTTTCCTGTACTGTCGCTCTATCTGGGGCTGGAGGCGGGGCCGGCCTCGCTGCGGTCGATCCCGACGCGGATCAAGCAACTGCTGTCGCCGGCGAAGGACATTCCGGATTCGCTTCCTCGCCACCGACGTATGTCGCTGCGTGATGACATCGAGGTCCTAACGCGGGCATCGACAGCATTTGCTTCTGATCTGGGCAGGGCGGTTGCGATCTTTCGATCCTCCGGTGCCGGCATCGATGAGTACGTTGGGCTCCCGGGGCCGGTGAGAGATCGAGCGGTGATCGATGCCGTCCCCTACCTCAGGCCACTCGATGCCATGCTCGAGCACTACCGTCGGTTCTGTGTCGCCGTCGTGGATCGCCGCTCCGCGTCGATCTTCCGGTACCGGATGAACCGGCTCGAGTCGTGGGAAGAGACGCGCGACGAGGAAATCAGGAAGGCAAATTACGGCGGGTTCTCAGGCTACGAAGAGCGCAGGGTGCGAGCTCATGCCGACGAGGTCCTAGCCAAGCACTACCGCGAGGTCACAGCCAGGCTCGACGCGCTAATCGACGAAGATCCCGGATA
>CAXMPL010000268.1:0-4025 GCA_964195125.1 uncultured Kiloniellales bacterium
GGGCGCCTCGTTCTTGAGTTGCCGGTTGCCAGTTCAGGGTTCCCAGTCTGACCCCCCCCTACGGTCGGGACTCCCCCCTGAGGGTGGAGCAAAGATCGCGACGGAGCAGGGCCCCAACTGTCCCACAGTCGCGACACCCACCCGGGGAGAAACGGCTTGCGACTCAAATGGGTCGGGCGGCCTATGGCCGTTGTGGATCCGCGGCTCTACCGTCCGATGGGGCTCGACGCAGGGGGAGAACATGGTTCGTCTTTGGACGCGGTACCAGGGCCGGTTCGCGCACGATGAGCTGGGAGTCACTATCACCCAGTACGCACTCATCGCCGCATTCATCGCCGTTGTCGCTATGGCGGCCGCTGTATTCCTCGGCTCGGAGATCAGCGGGCGGTTCAACGAAGTCAGCGACACAGCTCAGTCCGCCTAGAGGCTCGCAGGAAGATCCGGTCTCTGTCGGCACCGCTATTTGCGGAGCCGTGGCCCGAGCGGCCCGCCGCGAAGCGGCAAGAGCGGGAAAAATGGCTCCCCCTCTGTCGAGAGGATCGGTCACTGATCGGTGCGCCTCTAGGAATCCGCGATCGACAGGACGATCCCGTCGAGCAGGTCATACTCGGTGACGGCAATGGCATTGAGCCCTGCGACGACCATGGCCTGCTCAACCACGATGGCGCCGCCGAGCATCACCGGCGCCCTGGCAGGGTCGAGGGCGCTCAGCTCCTCGGTTTCAGCGATGGTCAAACGGGCGAGTACGCCAACTAGCATCGTCACGTCTTCGCCGGAAAGACGAGTCCCGTGCACCCGGGCATCCTGCGGGAGATCCATCGCCAGCGTTGCCAGGCTGGTGAACGTGCCACCAACGCCGATGGCAGTGCCCACTGGGCCTGGCAGGATAACCGCTGAAAAGTCAGCGTCGGCATGGGTACGGGCAGCTGCCAGCTGCCCGTCGATCACCGGACGGTCCGGCAGCCTGCGCTCGGTGAGTCGCACCGAGCCGATATCGATGCTGGTTGTGTATTCGGGAGCCTCTGCACCGTAAACGAACTCGGTGGACCCTCCACCAACGTCGATGACGAGAGTAGGCGGCGCTCCAAGGCCTCCACTGGCACCGCCCCGAAACGACAGGGTGGCTTCTTCCTCCCCAGAGATGACCTGGGGGCGGAGGCCGAGCACGCGCTCGGCGCCGTCGAGGAAGGTTTCGCCATCACTCACATCTCTTGTGGCCGAAGTAGCGACGGCACGGGTGGCGGCGACGCCGAGCCGGTCGATCGTCTCCCGATACTCGCCAAGGACATCGAGGGTGTGCGCCACCGAGTCGGCGCGGAATGTGCCAGAGGTGTCGACTCCGCGGCCGAGCCCGGTAACGACGTAGCGGCGCTCGAGGTCATGCCCCTCGCCATCGACGACGAGCAGCCGCACCGTGTTCGTCCCGATGTCGACCGCGGCGCGGATCAAGGGCCGGGCAGGGCCGGCTCGACCCATTCCGGGTTGCGCACAACCACGCCCTCGATCTCAGCCGCGCACATAACGGTGCAGTTGAGCGGCTCTACCCGCGGCGCGACCCATGTCCCGATCGGGTTGTCGTTTCCTGCGGCATGATCGGCGTAATGGGCGTGCAGGCATTTCACCCCAGCCTGGGAGCCCCCGACCCCGCCGGCCGGGCGTGGCCCTTCATGGTCGTCGGCGATGAGGGCGTCGCGGTCGTCGCCGTAGCGCACCATCGCCCGCTCGTGGGCCACAGCAAAATCAGGATCGGCGCGGATCAACGCTTCGGCTGCGTGCACGCCTCCGCCGGCCTCGACTCGTCCTATCCGTCGCACCGCCAGCGGGCAGGTCAGCCAAGACGACGTGGGGAACGGTGTCCCGTCGTCGAGGAACGGAGGTACCGAGATCACCACGGGGAGCCCGAGTGGGCACCTGAGCGTTACATCGACTACCGAGCGCGGCGTGCGCTCGATCTGCGCTGTGACCACCGCGACGTCATCCATCGTCGCGCAGATCACTCCCGGTGATCCAGTCCCACATCTGCACCCACCAGGGCCGATGCGCCTCTTCCACCGGAGCCACCTCGGCAGCGTCCGCGGCCGCTGCACCAGGCGGAGACACGATGACATAACCCGTCTCACCCGGTCGAACCAGGCCGTATTGGTCGCGGGCGACGCGCTCGATCTCGGCATCGGTGCCGAGGGCGGTGATGTCCTCCTCGAGCTTGCGATTCTCGTTTTCGAGCGCTGCCAGCTGCTCACTGCTTTCCTCGACGGCCCCGCGCTGGTCGATCAGCTGACGGAAAGGAAACACCCCGGAAACGGTGAGCGCCAGCGCGCTGAGCAGGACCACGGCCAACACCCAGCCCCAGCGTTGCTTGCGGGGAGTCGCCGGCGTGTCTCGCTCCAGGATGCTGCTCATGGCGTCACCTGGAATGGTCGCCACCCGGCATAACGGGCGTCCTGGCCGAGATCGTCCTCGATCCGCAGCAATTCGTTGTACTTGGCGGTGCGTTCCCCGCGGCCCGGAGCTCCCGTCTTTATCTGGCCGGCATTGGTCGCTACCGCCAAATGGGCGATGAACGGATCCTCGGTCTCGCCGGAACGATGGCTGACCATCCTCCCGTAGCCGTTGACCGCAGCGGTGCTCATGGTGTGCATCGTCTCGGAAAGGGAGCCGATCTGATTCACCTTGATGAGGATGGCGTTGGCGACGTGCTGGCTGATGGCTCGTTGTAGCAGCTCCTCGTTGGTGACCAACAGGTCGTCACCGACGAGCTGGATCTGTTTACCAATGCGCTCGGTCAGCAACCGCCAGCCTTCCCAGTCGGCTTCGTCGAGCCCGTCCTCGATGGACACGATCGGGTAGTCGGCCGCGAGGCCTGCGAGGTGATCGACCATCTCTTCCGAGGTGAGCTCCGAGCCCGATAACGTGTATTGGCCTCCGTCGTGTAGTTCGCTGGCCGCGACGTCGAGGGCCAGCGCTACGTCGTTGCCTGCCTCGTATCCCGCCTCTGCGATGGCTTCGAGGATGGCGTCGAGCACCGCCCGGTCGTTTGGTAGGTCAGGGGCAAACCCGCCTTCGTCGCCGACGTTGGTGGCAAGGCCCGTTCCGGCAAGCACCTTTTTCAGAGCGTGGTAGATCTCGGCACCGGCCCGCAGGGCCTCCCGGTAGGAGGGCAGGCCGCCTGGCACGATCATGAATTCCTGGATATCGACCGAGTTTGCGGCGTGGGCACCCCCGTTGAGGACGTTGAAGCATGGAACCGGCAGGACTCGACCCTCGACTCCGCCGAGGTACCGGTACAGAGGCAGGCCAACCGAGGCGGCAGCCGCTCGTGCCGTCGCCAACGACACCGGCAGGATCGCGTTTGCCCCCAGTTCGGCCTTGTTGGGCGTCCCGTCCAGGTCGATCATCACCTGATCGACGTGTTCCTGGCGCGTGGCATCGAGTCCGAACAGGGCCGGAGCGATCCTCTCGTTGACGTTGGCCACGGCAGTGAGCACACCTTGGCCCCGATAGCGATCACCGCCGTCGCGCAGCTCCACCGCCTCGAGAGCGCCGGTTGAAGCTCCTGACGGAGCCATGGCCCAGCCGGCCGAACCGTCGCCGAGTTGCACCTCGGCCTCGACCGTCGGATTGCCTCGCGAATCGAGAACCTCTCGCGCCGTGATGGTTTCAATGAAGGACATCCACGCGTGAGGGTAAACGGGAGTGGGGTTTCTGGGTGGTAGCGAACAGAAAGCCGTCTCGTTAGGCCCGTGTTACGTACGACGACTTTCGTTTCATTCTTCTGGGCTCGCGACTCTCGACTCGCGACTCACGACCCTCGACTCACGACCCTCGACTCACTCTTCTGGGCTCGCGACTTGCGACTCGCGACTCTCGACTCTCTTGGCCTCTTCCCACAAGCCGTCCAGCTCTGCGAGCGATAGGTCGCGCAAGCGCTGGTCGCGGTCCGAGGCAAGCCGTTCGACCACCCTGAAACGATCGATGAATTTGTCGTTGGCGCGGGCCAATGCGATGTCGGGGTCGACATCGAGGTG
>CAXMPL010000269.1:0-13486 GCA_964195125.1 uncultured Kiloniellales bacterium
GTGCCCTTGGGGTTGAGGATGAAGGCCGCTCCTTCCGGGCGCTCGGCCTGTTGCAGATTCGACTCCGGCATCTCCCGCCCGCTGCGATGCCACCGCTCACGAAGCCGCTCTGCCTGATCTTCGTCGTAGGCGAGGGAGACGCCGGCCGCCTTCGCCAACGCCTGACGGGTGACATCGTCTTTGGTCGGGCCGAGTCCCCCGGTGATGATCACCGCGTCTGCACGGGCGGCAGCCTCTAGGATCGCCGCCGTCATCCGCTCTTCGTTGTCACCGACCACCGACTGGCGATAGTGATCCAATCCGGCCTCGGCTAGGCGCTCACCGATGTGGGCGGCGTTCGAATTCACGATCTGGCCGAGCAGTAGCTCGGTGCCGATAGCGATGACCTCGACGCTCATGCGGGCCCGACCACGATGGCGTTCACATCGGTGCCGTAACCGCCGGTGATCTCAACGGTCAGCCAATCTCCAGGCTCACCGCGATCCAGCAGCACCACACCGTCGATCTCCGGAGCCTCACGGTACGAACGTGCCACCGGCTGACCGGCCTCGACCTGATCGACGACCACAGTGAGGGTGCGGCCAACCTGGGCGATGGTTGCCTCCGTGGTGATGTCGTCCTGGAGTGCCTGCAGGTAGCGGAGTCGCTCCGCCTTGACCTCCTCCGGCAGCTGGTCGCTCATGGTGGCGGCCGGGGTCCCTTCTTCCGGTGAGTACGGAAAGAACCCTGCCCAGTCCAAGCGGACGTCACCGAGGAACGAGGCCAGGTCGTCCACGTCGTCTTCGGTCTCACCGGGGAAGCCGACAATGAAGCTCGACCGCAGCGCCGCGTCTGGAGCGGCGTCGCGGATGGACGCGATGAGGTCGCGGTGATGGTCCCCAGATCCCGGCCGTTTCATTGCCCGCAGCAGCCGGGCAGAGCTGTGCTGAAGCGAGAGGTCGAAGTAGTCGGCGATCCGATCGTTGCTTGACATCTCTTCGATCAGTGCCGGGCGGATTTCCTTCGGGTACAGGTAGAAGAGCCGTAGCCGGCGCAGCCCGTCCACGGCAGACACCGATTGGATCAGGCTCACGATGTCGCCGTCTCCGGTGTCACGGCCATAGGCGGCGAGGTCCTGGGCGACGAGCCCGATCTCGGCAACGCCGGCATCCGCCAGCTTCGCCGCCTCGTCGCGAATGTTGTGTGGGGTCCGCGACCGTTGTTTGCCGCGGAACTGTGGGATGGCGCAGAACGTGCACATCTTGTCGCAGCCTTCGGCAACCTTGACGTAGGCCCATGGAGTGGAGGGCGTCGGTCGGCGAGTCTCGTACAGGATGTCCATATGCGAGCGCCGGGCCGGCCCGATCGTGAGCGGCGTCCACTTGCGGAGCCCGTCGAGTCGGTCGATGAGCTCCGGGTACCGATCCAGCCCGATGATGGCGTCCGCCTCCGGGAGGGCATCGGCGAGCTCTGAGTCGTAACGCTGCGCCATGCATCCGACTACGACGAGGCTGGCGTCTTCGCGTTTGTGGTCGGCAAGGTCGAGGATGGTGTCGATGGACTCCTGGCGCGCCGCCTCGATGAAGGCGCACGTATTGACCATGACCACATCTGCCGAGCCCGGCGCCTGCGCCGTCGCGTATCCTGCCGTGGCCAGCATGCCGAGGATCTTGTCGGAGTCGACCTCGTTCTTAGCGCAGCCGAGCGTCGTCAACCAAACGGTGGGGGCTTGAGTTGGTGGAGTCACTGTGGCCATAGCGTAGGAGTCCGCTTGATTCAGGCCTGGTCGATCCCGATCGATGAGACCGCGGAGAACGGCCAGATGCTCGACGGTGGGCTATATGTGTCGGTAGCGGCCGCGGAAGTAGACAAGCGGATCGTCGAGGGTTTCCGCGTCGACCCTGTCGATGTGTGCGGAGTACAACAGCGAGTATCCCTGCTCCACCGCCGCCGCCACCGAGCAGTAGGCGCGGCTGCCGACATCGGTCAGTACCGGCCCCCACTCCCCATCCTCGAATGCCACCCCGGAAAACAACCCGCCCGGGCTGGGTCGGCGTTCGGCGAAGATCTCCGAAATCGCGCGATGGTCGGATTCGAGGATGTGGACGACAAACCGGCCGGTGCGGTCGATCGCATCACACAATTCGGCGGTTGGCGCCGCCAGGAAGTGGACCTTGCCTGGCTCGCCTTCGGAAACCATGATCGACGATACGGTCATCCCGCGGCGATCGGTGGCGTCGCCCGCCGTGATCACCGTGACCGGGGCGGCGAGCCGGCCGCGGAACCGGCGAACCGGGTCGCGGTCCTCCTCCGGGGTCAGGAACGGATGAACGTCCTCGTGGATCTCCCCGGTCATGGAGACCTACGAATGTCGCGGTCCATCAAAGCGCGTCCGGGATCTCGACACCCCGGTCGATGAGGATGCCCTTGATCCTGCCGATCCTGGCCTTGACCTCCGGCATTCCGCCTGCGGCATCGATCTGCTGGTTGAGCGCCACCCCTCCCCAGCCCTCGGCACCGGGCCCGGCGGCGCTGCCGCCGGATTGCTTGACCATGTCGATGCGTCGACCCTCCAGCTCGGAAAGCCGGTTGCGGAGGCCGGAGAGCTCGTCGAGCATCTCTTCGGTTGGCCGTCGCGCATCGAAGTCGACGCGGAAGGCGGTGGCTTCGCGACGCAGCTGGTCACGGCGTTGCAGCAGTTCGTGGCGTTCGGCAAAGGCGTCGTCGGCGAGGTCGATCAGCTCACCCTGCACGCGAGCCAGCGCCTGTGTGATCCGATCGAGGTCCGCCCACGCCATGTTTTCGCCTCCTCGGTGCCAGGTTACGCGATGATCGGGTGGTTCGGGACCGCCTCGCCATTGAAAAGTGTGATAGCCGTCGAGTATCGTCGTTCGCACGCGAGTCGAGGACGCCATGCCCCATATGCAGGACGACTTTCCGCTGTTGATGTCCACCCTCTATGACCACGGGGTACGCCACTACCCCGATCAGGAGATCGTCTCGGTCGATACCGACCTGGGCATCACCCGCACGACCTACGCCGATACCGATGCCCGGATCCGGCGGCTGGCTACGGCGTTCTCCGAGCGCCTCGGGCTCGAGGTGGGCGATGTCATCGGCACCTTCGCCTGGAGCAACCACCGCCACCACGAGCTGTATTGGGCGACAGCGAACACCGGGGTGATGTGCCACACACTCAACCTCCGGCTGTTCCCAGAGCAACTCGCGTATGTCATCAACCACGGCGGGGACCGCGTGCTGTTCGTCGACGAGAATCTGGCAGGGCTCATTGCGCCGATCGTCGACCAACTCACAACAGTGGAGCGGTTCGTGGTCATGGGCGGCGACGCCGCCAACAGCGGGCTCCCCGATCCGCTGGCATACGAGGAACTGATCGAGGGCCTCGACGAACACGGTCCATGGCCCGAGCTCGACGAGCGCAGCCCGCTCATGCTCTGCTACAGCTCGGGGACCACCGGAAACCCAAAGGGGGTGGCCTATACGCAGCGCTCCACCTACCTGCACACGATGTCCTGCCTGGCCAACTTCCCGATCCTTGCGACCGACAACGTGCTGCCGGTGGTGCCGATGTTCCACGCCTCCGCCTGGGGATACCCGTTCCAGGCCGTCCCGATGGGCGCCAAGCTCACCTACCCCGGGCCGGATCTCTCGCCCCAAGGGCTGGTGAAGCTGTTCGTGGACGAGGTCGTCACCTTCTCCGCCGGCGTGCCAACGGTGTGGCTCGGAATCCAGCAGTACCTGGACGCCAACCCCGACATCGAGTTGCCCAACATGCGGGCGTTCCTGTGCGGCGGCTCTGCGGTGCCCCGTTCCATGACCGACTGGTTCTGGAGGAATCGGGGGATTCGGGTCGTGCAGGGGTGGGGGATGACAGAAACCAACCCGATTGCATCGATGTCGCTGCTCATGCCGTGGATGGAAGAGTGGGACTTCGAGCAACAGCTCGACGTGTTCGAGACCCAGGGCCGGATCGTACCGGGGCTCCAGTACAAGATCGTCGATGAGTTCGGCGAGGAGCTGCCCCACGACGGAGAGGCATTTGGCGAGCTGCTCATCCGCGGACCGTGGATCGCCGCCGAGTACTACAAGGATGACCGGACCGAGCAAGCCTTCGTCGACGGCTGGTTGCGCACCGGCGACGTGTGCAAGGTCACCCCTGAGGGATACATCAGGATCACCGACCGTGCCAAGGATCTCATCAAGTCGGGCGGAGAGTGGATCTCGTCGATCGACCTCGAGAACGAGATCATGGCCCATCCGGATGTTGCCGAGGCCACCGTTGTCGGGCTGAAACACGTCAAATGGCAGGAGCGCCCGGTGGCGTTTGTGGTGGTACGGGAGGGTGCGACCGTCACCGCAGACGATATCTCCGAGCACCTCGCCGATCGGGTGGTGAAATGGTGGCTCCCGGACGAGTTCGTGTTCGTCGACGAGATCCCGAAGACCGGCACCGGCAAATTCGACAAGAAAGTGGTTCGGGACCAATACGCCGACCTGCTGATGTAGGACTCGTTGGTAGCTCATCGCCTAACTGCCCGTCGGTGATTGTCGACTAGCGTTCCTGCCCGCCACCTCCGGAAGGAACCCTTTGACCGAGGACGTCGAAACGACCGAAGACGCCGAGGCCGCTCCGGACGGCGAAGCCACCAACGAGGACAATCGCGGGTTCCTCGGAACCACGTGGCATGGCATCACGTGGCTCCTCTGGCGTCACCTCGCCTATGTCGGCCTGGTCGGAGCGTTGGTCTTCTTCCTTCTGTCGCTGACACCATCGCTGCTCCCGCGCGGCGTATTTTTCGCCGGGGTAGTCGGCGGCGCCGCCGCTGCCGCCGGCTACGGGATCGGCAGTCTGGTTTCGGCCTTGCTTCGCATGTTCGTCGACGAGCCATCGGAAACGACCAAGAAGTGGGCGTGGTGGGGTCTCCTCATCGCCGCGGTCATCCTCATCCCGATCTTCTTCACGCTGGCCACCGGTTGGCAGAACACGGTGCGCGAGCTGATGGACATGCCACCGTTCCAGGGGTGGGCCTGGCTGCCGTTGCTCATCATCGCCGCCATCGTCGCCTACCTGCTGCTCGTCATCTCACGGCTCATTCGCGGCGGGTTCATGGGCCTGGTTTGGTTGGCCGACCTGCTCCTCCCCCGCGCTATCGCCGTCGCCCTTGGTTTGGTCGTCACGTTCCTGCTGGTCATCGGTTTCATCCAGGGGGTCCTCGTCGATGGGGTCGTGACCGTCGTGGGGGCCGTCTACTCGGTGAACGACGCCAGTACCACCGAGGGCACCTTTCAGTCAACGTCGACCTACCGCTCTGGTAGTCCGGATTCGCTCGTCTCGTGGGAGTCGCTTGGGAACCAGGGCCGTGACTTCGCCGGTGAGGGGGAGGCGGCGAGTTTCCGAGACATCAACGCTTTCAGCGACGGGAACGCCATCGAGCCGATCAGGGTCTATGTCGGGCTAAAGAGCGCCGACACCGTGGAGGAGCGGGTCGACCTGGCCATGGCCGAGTTGGATCGCACCAACGCGTGGGAACGCGACGTTGTCGCCGTTTACACCACCACCGGCACCGGCTGGATCGACCCCAAGGTGGCGGACTCGCTCGAGTACATGCACGCTGGCAACGTCGCCGCCGTCGGCATGCAGTACTCGTACCTGCCCAGCGCGATCTCGATACTTGTCGACCAGGATGAGGTTGCGGACATCGCTTTCAGAATGATCAACGCGGTAAGCGACCGCGTTGCCCAGCTCCCAGAGGACGAGCGCCCCAAGGTGGTGGTGTTCGGTGAGAGCCTGGGGTCCTTTGGCACCGAGCACGCCTTCGCCGGGATAACCGACCTGTCGACCAAGATCGACGGCGGGATGCTGGTGGGACCTCCTTGGTTCAACCCCATCTGGAGCCCGCTCACCGAGGCCAGGGAACCGGGGACACCGGTATGGCGACCGATCTACGGGGGCGGGGAGACGGTCCGGTTCGTGGTGCTTCCCGAAACCGACTTCGACAACCCCCCGGGGGCCGAGTGGCCGGAACCACGGCTGGTCTACCTGCAGAACAGCAGCGATCCAATCGTCTGGTTCAGCGTCGCCTCGCTGTTCAGCAAGCCAGAGTGGATGAACAACCCGCGGGGCCCCGACGTGACCCCGGACATGGAGTGGTTCCCATTAGTCACTGGCTTCCAGCTGCTGGCCGACCTGGCCTACTCCACCGGTGTGCCGGGCGGCCACGGCCACAAGTACGGCAGCAACACCACCGACGCTTGGGCCGCCATCGTCCCACCCGACGGTTGGACGGATGCGGACACCCAGCGCCTCAAGGTGATCATTGGCGAGTTGTAGATGGAACGTATTACGTAGTTCGTATTACGTAGTCCGTGTTACGTACCACGCAGGAATCGAACAGACGCTCTCCGCGCCTTCAGAGGTACTCCCCCCAAAAGGGGGAGAAAACCGAATCGCGAGTCGGGAACTAGGAACTGGGAACTGGGAACTGGGAATTGGTAACTGGGAACTGGGAACTGGTGACTCTGGACTTGCGACTCGCGATTCGCGACTCCTCTCACATCACTCCGCTTAGCTCTTCTTCGGTCACCAGGACCGTCCTCGGCTTCGACCCCTCGGACGGTCCGACGATCCCTCTGTTCTCGAGGATGTCCATCACTCTCCCTGCCCTGGCGAACCCGATGCGGAGTTTCCGCTGCAGCATCGACGTCGACCCAAGCTGGCTGCGCACTATCAGCTCGATGGCCTGGCGAACAATGTCGGCATCCTCGCCCTCGTAGGCGTCGTCGGTTGCCTCGCGCTGTTTGGCAACCTCGAAGACCTCAGAGTCCCGATACCGCGCCTCCTGTTGCGCCTTGACGAACTCGACGACCCGGTGGACCTCGGCCTCCGACACCCACGCACCCTGAATACGCTCCGGCTTCGGCTCCCTCGCCGTCACCACCAGCATGTCGCCGAGGCCGACCAGCTTCTCCGCCCCCGCTTGATCGATGATCACCCGAGAGTCGGTCTGTGATGCAACAGAGAAGGCAAGGCGTGACGGGATGTTGGCCTTGATCACACCGGTGATCACGTTGACCGAGGGACGCTGTGTCGCCAGAACGAGATGGATCCCGACGGCACGGGACATCTGGGCGATCCTGACGATGGAGTCCTCGACGATTCGACCGGCAACCATCATCAAGTCGTTGAGCTCATCTACGACGATAATGATGTGGGGGAACCGATCGAACCGGTCCTCATCCAGGCCGCCGGCGTCGCGCTTCTCCCGATACGACTCGATGTCGCGGACCCCAGCGTCTGCGAGGAGGTCGTAGCGGCGATCCATCTCGGCGACCGCCCATTGCAAGGCGTCCGCTGCCTTCTTCGGATTGGTGATCACTCTGGTGAGGAGATGAGGTGCGCCGTTGTACTGCCCGAGCTCAACCCGCTTTGGGTCCACCAGGATGAGCCGCACCTCGTCGGGCCGCGCCCGCATCAGTATCGAGGTCAGCAGGGCGTTTATGCACGACGACTTTCCGGCACCGGTGGCGCCGGCGATGAGCATGTGCGGCAACTCGGTGAGCCGGAGCAAGCGCGGGCTCCCGCTTACGTCCTTGCCGAGAGCGACGAACATGGGGTCGTGATCGTTGGAGGCCTCCGGGCTCGCCAGGATGTCCCCGAGAGTGACGACGTGGCGCTTCCGGTTCGGCACCTCGATGCCGATCGCGGAGCGGCCGGGGATGGGGGCGAGGATGCGCACATCGGGAGTAGCCAGGGCGTAAGCGATGTCGTGAGACAGGTTGGTGACCCGCGCCACCTTGACCCCGGCAGCCAACTCGATCTCGTATCGGGTGACGGTTGGGCCAGGAACGATCCGGGTCAGCCTGGCATCGACGCCATGCTGGTGGAGGGACTCCTCGAGCTCGGCCGCAGTCCGCTCGAGCGAGCGCCTGTCGGTGTCGGCGGCGGGGCCGGCCGTGAGAAGCGACAGCGGTGGGAGGGCATATCCCTCGACATCGACCGCCTGCGGAGCCATTGTGTGCTCCGGCTTCGAATTCTTCGGCGCGTTCTTCTCGGCCTTTGGACCCCTCTTCGGGGCCTTCTTCGCCTGAGGGGCTGGCTCCTCGACCACCGATGACCGGTCGACGTGCACGATGGGCTGCCGGGAAGACGGGTTTCGATCCAGACCGAGCCATGACCGGAACCGCCGGAACGACGACGCGATCGTGTGTCCGACGTCGCGGATCGTGGATCTGGTGAGGATCAGCGACCCGGTAGCGATGACCGCAAACAGCACAAGGAACGATCCCCAGAACCCGAGGAGTCGCCGCAGTGGGAAGGCAACGAGGGCTCCGATGACGCCGCCGCTCTCCTGCACCTGATCGAGGTTGCCGGCGAGAGCGACCGAGCCGGTCAGCAGATGGAACATCGCAAGGGTGCCCAGATACACGATGACGACACCGGCGACCAACCGCCCGACCTTGACCCTCGGGAAGAGGCCGACCAGCGCGATGCCGATCACGGCGACTACGAATGGGAGGCCATATGCCCACGCACCGAGAAGGAACCTCGTTGCCGCGGAGACTCCTGCCCCGACCGGGCCGGAAAGGCCAAAGTAAGACAGTGCCACCAAGAGGGCAGCGACGATGAGTACAACACCCCAGACGTCGTCGGTGTGACGACCAAGGCGCTCCCTGATCCGGTCCCTGCCCGCCCGCAGCGCGCGAGCGGCCCTGGTCCGGAACGGGATCCGTTTGTTCTTGCTGGCCCTACTCCGCCCCTTCGCCCCGCGGGGCTTGGTCCGCGTAGCCATGGGACGGGTCACGTTACAAGAGGTTGCGACACAGACCAACCACCCTTCGCGCGCGTCCGACTGCGGAGAGTTACATCAGTGTAGTTCGCGGCGGCGAGAACGGGAGCCGGTCACACCTCGATCACGACAGGGAACACGAATGGGCGACGTTTCATCGTCGTCTGCACCGCCTTGCGCGCCGAGTTGCGCACACGCCGCTGCAGGGCGTCGTGATCGATTGGATGTTCCAGGGTGGAGATTCCCTGCGTGACGCGCGTCTTGATCGCCTTGTGCATCTCGTCGGCGTCCCCGGTGACGCCATGGCTGTCCACATCTGGGCCAAACACGATATCGCCGGTGCGTTTGTCCACTCCCACGGTGACCAGCACCACCCCGTCGTCTGCGAGGTGCTGGCGGTCGCGAATCACACCGGCGTCCTCCTCGAGTTCCGTCCCAACCACATAGACATAGCCGCCGGAGACTGCGTCGCGCTCGATGCGCAGCTCGCCGCCGTCCAACACGGCCACGTCGCCGTCTTCGAGCACCTCGACCTGGGGGACCCCCATGTCCCTGGCGAGGGCGGCATTTGCTGCAAGATGCCGGTACTCCCCATGGACGGGGATCAAGGCCTGCGGCTGGACGATGTTGTAGAACGTCCGCAGCTCGGTCGTCGCGGCATGCCCGGATACGTGAACTGCGGCGTTCCTCCCGTGATAGACGGTGACCCCTGCTCTGGTCAGGTTGTTGATCACCCGTGACACGCGTTTCTCGTTTCCGGGGATTGGTGTGGCAGAGATGATCACGGTGTCGTCGGGGTCGAGCGTCACCGAGCGGTGCTCGCCGGCCGCCAGCAGCGACAATGCCGCAAACGGCTCCCCCTGGCTCCCTGTGGAAATCACCGCGGTTTCCTCGGGCGGCAGCCGGAGCAGGTCGGCAAGCTCGACCAAGGCCTTGTCCGGGATATCGAGATAGCCGGTCGCCTGGGCGATCTCGCTGTTGCGCAGCATCGACCTCCCGATGAAGGCAAACTGGCGTCCATCGGCTACCACCGCATCGATCGATTGCTGTACCCGGTGCAGGTGGCTGGCGAAACAGGCGATGATCACGCGCCCAGACGCCTCGTGCACCAGGTCCTCGATCTCGCGTCCAACGGTCGACTCCGATGGGACAAACCCTGGACGCTCGGCGTTCGTCGAATCGGAGAGAAGAAGCCGAACCCCTTGGCGGCCGAACCCTGAAAAGGTCTGTAGATCGGTCGTCCTGCCGTCGATCGGGCTTGGATCGAGTTTGAAGTCTCCGGTGTGGATCACCATCCCCTCCGGCGTATCAAAGGCGACGCCGGTCGCATCGGGTACAGAATGCGTCACTGCGATGTGGGTAAACCGGAACGGACCTTCGGAGACCCAGGTCCGCGGTTCCACCGGACGCAGGTCCGGCTCGATGCCCATCTCGGAGACCCTGGCGTTGGCAAGCTCGAGGGTCAGCCGAGTCCCGTAGATGGGGACGTTGACCTCGCGCAACAGATAGCCAAGAGCGCCGATGTGGTCCTCGTGGCCGTGGGTGAGGATCACGCAAGTCAGGTCATCGGCCCTGTCCAGCACCCACGAGAAGTCGGGAAGCACCAGATCGACGCCGAGCATTTCTTCATCGGGGAACATCAGCCCGACGTCGATCATGGCGATTTGCCCATCGATCTCGAGACTGGCGCAATTCCTGCCTATCTCCCCAAGACCGCCGTGAAAAGCGACGCGAACGCTCACGAGCTTTCCAGTGCGACCAACGCCTCCCGAACCGCGGTGGTGGCCCCATCCGACGCCGGAATCAGCGGAAGTCTCGGCTCACCGACCGGATCCCAGGCGAGTGTTAGCCCGGCCTTGAGGGGCATCGGGCTAGGCTCGATGAACAGCGCTTCGACCAGCGGAGCCAGTGCGGCGTCTATGCGGTCGGCTTCGTCGTCCTTACCGACAATGGCTGACTCGACCATGGCCTTGATCGAATCGCCGGCCAGATGGGCGGCGACCGACACCACCCCGACACCACCGGCGCGCACGATTTTCAGGGTGAGCGCATCCGACCCGGAGTAGACGGCAAACCCTTCCGGCAACGCGTCGATCTCCGCAACCGTCCAGTCGATGTCGTCGACGGCATCCTTGACCGCGACGATCTGAGGATGGGCGGCCAGTCGGATCAACGTGTCAACCTCGATGAGCCGGCAGGTTCGCCCCGGGATGTTGTACACCATCATCGGCAGATCGGTCGCGTCGGCAATGGCCATCATGTGACGGGCAATGCCCTCCTGAGGAGGCTTCGAGTAGTAGGGGGTCACGGCCATCACCGCATGACAGCCCACCTCGGCGGCTCGCTTGGACAGCTCGATCGATTCGCGGGTGTCGTAGGTCCCGGTGCCGGCAACGACCGTGCTGCGGGCACCGACGGCGTCAACCGCGGCTTTGAACAGTGCGACCTTCTCGACTGCGTTCAACGTCGGCGATTCGCCCGTTGTGCCACACACGACAACGCCATCCGAACCGTGCGCGATCAAGTGCTGGGTGAGACGGGTGAAGGTTCCGAAATCGACCGAGCCGTCCTCGTGGAAGGGCGTGATGACGGCGGTGAGGACCACACCGAAGGGTGGTTCTGGTCGGTGCTCCATGGTGGCGACGCTAGCAGGGAGGGTCGCGGTAACCTCGCTTCCATGGGCACGAGCGAGTTCATCAAGGACGTCAACGCCGATGCCTTCCCTCTAGAGGTGCTGCAACAGAGCCGGGAGGTCCCTGTCGTCGTCGACTTCTGGGCGGAGTGGTGCCAGCCGTGCAAGATCCTCAGTCCTGCGCTTGAGCGCGTAACCGAGGAGGCGGAAGGAGCGTTCGAGCTGGTCAAGGTCGACGTCGACGCCAATCAAGGGCTGGCTAAGCAATACGGCGTGCAAGGGATCCCCACCGTCATCGCTTTTCGCGACGGTGAAGAGGTCAGCCGGTTCACCGGCGCGCTCCCCGAATCAGCCCTCGTCGATTGGGTGTCTGGGATCATGCCGGACGAGTTCGATCTGATGGTTGACCAAGCCATGACCGCCAGGCTGGAAGGTGACGACGCCACGGCCGAGCACATCTTGCGCCAGATCCTCGATAGCCGTCCGGACCATGCACAGGCCGGGACGACGTTGGCGGCGATGCTCATCGACCGGGGCGATACCGACGAGGCGCTCGTCGCGCTTGGCAGGCTCAGCCCCGACTCAGAGGTCGCTCGGCTACAGGCGGCCGCCAGGGTGCGGGCGGCCGCCGGAGACGACGTTGCCGCCCTCGAAACCAGGGTCGACACCGATCCCGAAAACGGCCGGGCTCGCCTTGAGTTAGCGCGAGCACTCGCCGCCAAGGCCGAGTACGAGCCCGCCCTCGACCATCTGCTCATCGTGGTGCGGAGCAAGGGCGAGCACAAGGAAGAGGCCCGGATCGCCATGGTCGACATCTTCGAGATCCTCGGCGACGAGCACCCGCTGACGCTCCCCTACCGGCGTCGGTTGGCAACCGCGTTGAATTGAGTCGCAAGTCGCAAGCTCGGAGTCCGGACCTCTGAATCCCCAGTTTCCAGTTTGGCCGGTGGCCGGAGGCCGGAGACCGAGTTCCCAGTTCGTATGTAATACGTGCGGTCTCAGGAGGTCATTGCAACGCTCCCGGGATGTCGGCACAGATCGGGAGGATGCGTCAACCCGCCGAAATCGCAGAACATATGGGCTACACGGGCCCAAGGGGTCAGTTGGTGTCGTCGAGCTCTTCGAAGAGGGTGATCTGCAGGCTTGCGGGGGCTTCCAGCCGCGCGTTGAGTGACCGCCACGGGGTCTCGGCTGGCGAGGCGAGCAGTTCTGCTCCGGCAGCCACCATGTGTTCCGTCGCCGCGGTCGCATCGGTAACTTCGAACGCCACGCGGATACTCCGGCTCACCTCACGTCCGACTTCGAGCTGGTCGATCAATCGCCGCTGTGCCGGATTCACGATTTCCAAGGTCGCTCGACCCGCCTGGAGGGCCATCACTCGAGTGTCACCTTCGCTCTCGACGGAGAACTCTTCCTGCAGACCCAAAGCGTCTCGATAGAACGCCACCGCCTCGTCGAAGTCCTCGGCTTCCACCACGAGACGCAACTGCTTCACCACCGGCGCGGATACTCCACTGCCCATCGGTCCCTCCCATGCCAAACAGTTCGCAGCCTACGTCGGCTAGGTAGCGCATATCGGCACATATGCGCTACCTGCCACGCTGGGAGAGGGAGCGCATATTGCCGGATATGCGCTACCGGTTGCGCCATTGAGTGGCCCGGTCGCACGCCGCTTTCGTTGAGAGCGCTCTCGGATGATCGGAATGCAACGGAAGCCGCCGCCTTCCGGTAGGAGCGACTTCATTTGTGCTGGTTTCCTCGCCTCGGGTTCAACCGTGAAGTATCGGACGGCGGCTCAGGGTTCGTCCACCAGCGCTTGGGTGAAGAGACAAAACAATCAGCACTCTCAGGCCTCCATCGGCGAGCAATGCGTACTCGACGGCGTGGCATCCTGGCCGGTCATCAGTACCGGATGGCGAAGCATTCGCCACCACAGCGGGCCGATCTGCCGCATAGCCGGGCGGCCTTTCTTGGTATCTGCCTGTGGCACAGCAGGCACATCCAAAGCGCTTGGTAATGTGCCGCGCGCCCAGGGGCCGGATGAGTAGGGTACGCTTCACTTCCATTC
>CAXMPL010000270.1:0-6872 GCA_964195125.1 uncultured Kiloniellales bacterium
TTTACGTCACCGAATGTTGAACGTGTTGCTCCGCCGGGTCTGGACCGGGCAATTTTCTGCGATCCCGTGCAGCCACCTCGACATGATCAACGACGTCGAACCCTCGTCGCAGGTGTGCGACCAATGTGTGGCGTTGGGTGCAACCTGGCCAGAGTTACGGATGTGCATGATCTGTGGTCACGTTGGCTGCTGTGAAGACTCCAGATACCAGCACGCGCGGAGGCACTTCGAGGCGACCGGTCATCCCCCGATCATGCCCTACGGGATACGGGGGATGAACTGGATCTGGTGTTATGAAGATCGAGCACTCCTCGACCCCGTCTGAGGCGCAACGGGTGGCAAGGTCCTCTGGCTTGCCCGGACCCCCTTGCTCCTCTCAGAACCCGCCAGAGTCGAGCATCCCCTCGAGCTCGGCGCACAACTCGTGGTCGAAGACGACGAAGCGGTCCCCCTGCCACGAGCCGACGGTGACCCGACCGAGGATGAAGCCGTCGACCTCGATCAGCCAGTCATCGCCTGTTTCGGGTATGGCGGAGCCGAGGTCACCCACCATGCTCCCCGCCACCGCCTCCTCCGGGGTGGCGAACCCGGCAAACCCCTCCTCAGGATCGCCGTGGATGAAGACCCGTTCCTGTTCGGTGCAGACGAGGGCGTCGGGCGACGTGATCGTAGGGAGCTCATGACCATTTGGCTCCACGTCGCCTTCTGGAGAGCACCCGTCGGGAGGCACCCACAGAACCCACGTCACCGCAACCACAATCGCCCCGAGCATCAGGGCGATGGCGACCCGTCGAAGCGGAGGATGAGCCTTGGCTAGGGCGATGGCCGCCGCCCCCGTCAGCAACGCAACGAACCCGAGCACCAGACCGATACTGGCGAAACGGTCGTAGTCGGAACAGACGACGTTGGACCCAGATGGCGCGAGCACCGAGTCGAGGAGCATGATCACCACCGCTACGGAGAGCAGTGCGTAAGCGCCTGCCGCGGTAGCCACCGCGGCAGGCGGCGGCAGGTCGTAGAGGCCCCGAGCCCGGCGGAAGGTGTAGATGGCGAAGACCGAGACTCCGACGAGAGCGAGGGCGGCGAGCACATGCAAGATGTAGTCCACCGGGCTGCGACCTGATTCCTCTACGTCGTCGGGGTGTCCTTCGTCGAACAAGTCGTCTAAGGCGGTGTCAAACTCGTCGGCTTGGGTGAGTTGCCCTCTGAGCGCACCGTCGGGATTGGCCTGGGTGTGAACGTCCACATAGTGACCCTCAGGATTCTCGACGAGTCCAAAGAAGTCGACGAGGTGGAACACCGAGATGCAACCCTCGGTGAAGTCCGAGCGCACGGTGCCCCCGAAAGTTCTGGCCTCCTGGATGAAATCGAGCCGGAAGTCCTCGGGATCGACCTCACCGATGCTTCCGACGTGTAGGTGGATCGCCGTCACCGGCTCGTCGAGCTCCCAGTTGATCTCCCAGCACACCTGGTCGAAGAACGGGGTGACCTCGAGCCGGGCGTCGCCGAATCCTGCGATGTCGGGAGGATCGGGCGCCACCAGCTCGACCACGAGGTCGGTAACGAGCACCGTCGTGGTGACGTCCTCCGGCGGCGGTTCCTCGTGATCCTCGGACTCGATCCCCGGTCCACTTTCGAGGAACAGGACGCCTCCGGCGGCGCCCTGGGGATAGTCGTCGCTGTATACGGTGATGTGGCTCGACCGTGGTCTGTCGATGAGAAACTCGAGCAGGTCGGGTTCGCTCTCGATACACCCCACGGCATATCCGGTGAGATCCCCGTCGTCGCCGAAGTCGTCCGGGGGCGTGGCGGCGAAGTCGATCTCGATGGTGTCAAACGTCTCCGGGTATCCGAGCCGGATGACCATGCCGGTGACCGGATCGAACTGGTCCCAGAACATGTCGTAGCAGAGCGATCCCGCACCAGGGTCCACCGTCAGGGTCGGGAATGCCCCCGCCGGGAGCGGTCCGGGACCAGGTACCGCCTCCTCCGGTACCAAATCGCCGACGAGGATGTAGGCAGTGTCGGAGCCTTCCCCCTCGTCGTGATGCGCCGACGCCGGCGAGGCGGCGAGCCACAACGCTATGAGCAGGAAAAGAGAGCCAGCAATTGAGAGAGTCGTGCTGCGATGTGTCGACGCATTCATGCGGATCCTCCCGGGTGAGCCTTCAGTCGTAGTGACGCCGCCGTCGGGTCGCCTCGCTGACGGCCATCGCTACGTCGCAAGAGCCACACTGCGGCAATCCGTTGCCCCAAACACGACCAACGAGCGTGTCATGTCTTCGAGAGCGACAGCGACGGCGCTCAGCCGCACCGATGCCTGGGACAGATCTTCGCCGGGCCCACCGGCGAGCGTTGTGTTGAGCGCGGTCAGGTCGGCCCTGAACAGATCGCCGGCGATGGCATCGATGGTGGAGGAGAACACCGCCACACCGCCCCACACCGTCCAGTAGTCGTCCAAAGTGAGGAGCTGCGGAGAGAACTCGGCTGTGGCGTAAGCAATGAAGTCGCCGCAGGCGGCGTCGAGCGGCTCGGTCGATGCCGCACCCACCGCTGTAGTGCCAGGAGCAGCGGTCTCGCTGGGCGCCGTCGTCTCGGCGGCAGCCACCGAGGTCGTTTCCGCCGCGTCCTCTGAGCCGAGGAATCCACCGGTGAGCAGTGTGGGCAGTGCCGCCACGATGACGATGGCCGCCGTAGCGGCAGCGGCCAGGACCGGCCAGCGCAGCACCCACGTGCGTGGTGCAGGGACCGAGTCGGGTGCGGGCAGCGGCGGCAGCGGCGGCAGCGGCGGTGCCGCATCGACCAGCTCGGCGTACAGGTCCCGGATCCGATCGTCGAGTTGGTTACTCATCGAGCACCGTCCTCAACTTCTCCCTACCCCGGCCCAGATGACGGCGCACCGATCCGCGGCCGATGCCGAGCCGCTCGGCGACGGTGGCCTCGTCGAGGTCCTCCCAGTAGGTGAGGTACATCACCGCCCGCTGCCGGGGGCTCAGGCTGCCGACGGCTTCGAGAACCTCAGGTTGCACCTCCTGTGGGTACTCCACGGCGGGGTGGGCCATCCGCATCTCCCGAGCGCGTCGTCGCATCGTCGACCGGTGCTGCGAGTTGGCCTCGTTCATCACGCTCCGATACAGATACGCCCGGTGATTGGCCACGTGCTCCCAGCTCGATGACGTGAAGGCCCGAACGACCGCGTTCTGCACCACGTCGGCAGCGTCGTTGGGCCCCACCAAGCTGGTCGCAAAACGAACCAATCCGGGTCCATGCTCCCGGTAGAGCTCTGCGTCCTTCTCGTCGAAGGCTCTGACCATGAGACGCCGCCGGCCCTCTCGTCCGCTGACACGCCCCCCTTAGGAAACCTCATTGTGCCTAATTGCCGGCCTCGGCGCTCGTCCGTGTCAGCGGTACCCACCTCCCGTGGCGTCATGACCGGTGAGTGGAAGGAGCAACAAACATGAACATCCGATACATCGCATTGGTCTTAGGCGCATTTGGCATCGTCGCCACCGCCTGCGGCACTCCGCAACCAACGCCGTCGACGACATCGACCTCGTCGACGCTTCACATCGATGACTCGATCATCGTCGATGACGATGAAGAACCTCCGATCGCCGATCCACCATCCGCCGGTTGGACCGTCGTCTACGGGGCCGGTACGCCATGGGGCCCTGACGGCCATGGAGCCGGTGGGTATTGGGAGAGCAGTCTGCTCGCAGGCGAGCACGGCATGCTCGTCACCGCTACCGGCGAGGGCGAGGAGAACGCGGTCATCGACCTGTTCCACAGTGTTGACGGAGTCACCTGGACGCAGCACGAGCCCGTCTTAGGAAGCTTGGGCATCGAGTTCTTCGACCTCGCCTTCGCCGGGCCCGACGGGTTCATCCTCGGCGGCCTCACCTTCGAGGAAGAAGGCGACCAGGTGGGCACCTGGCTGCTGGAGTCCGCCGACGGAGCCACCTGGACCGATGCAGACACTGAAGATGGCCTCCGCGCCGTCATGTCCGACTTCTTTCGCAGTGGCCCAGATGCCGGCGTCTACGGAACCATCAGCTCGCTGGTGCACTTCGACGGCGGCTATGTGGCCGGCGGGAACTACGACCAAGACGCCGTGGTATGGGTCAGCGACGACGGCAGGTCGTGGGATCGGCACACGGTTGCCAGCGGTTTCGGATCCTGGATTTCTGGGCTCGCCGTGGCCAACGACCGGATATATGCCGTGGGCAGCGCACCGGTGATGACCGTCTGGGAATCTGGCGACGCCATCTCATGGACTGCGGTTGCCGGTCCTGAGGCTTTCGGGATCGAGGTGTCCAGCCGTTCCGGTGCAACCCTCCCCGCAGGGGCGCCGCCCACAACGACGCCGCCTGAGGAAGGCGAAGACGAATTCGGGGGGGAGATCATCGAGGGCGAGCCGATCGAAGACGAATTCGAGGGGGAGATCATCGACGGCGAGCCGTTTGAGGACGCCTTCCACTCGGGAAGCTTCGTCGGGCTTACCCCATATGGTGACGGACTGGCCGCACTGATCCAGGTGGAGCGGCGCCGTGGGGACGCTTGGTGCTACGTGGACCCCACGACCTGCTTTCAGGGTTCGCTCGAGATCGTCGCCTCGACCGATGGTGTCGAGTGGCTGGCCCTGCCCATGCCAGACGACGCATCGCTGGTGTGGGACGGATCACTGGCAACCGCCGGCGGGACGCTGGTGCTGGCCGAAGCCAATGACGGCCGGCTCCAGATCTGGACCGCCGAGGATCTTGGGGAAGGCATTCCGATCGAGGTGGCGGAGACGCCCGATCTCGGATTCGAGATCGTCCGCTGGGACGCCACGGTCGAGCAGGGCGTCACTTACGGCTATCCGTTCTGGACCCACTGTGGTATCGACCGACTCGGCGAGTTCAACGGGCAAACCTGGGAGATCATCGAAGACACCAGCCACGACCTCCCCGAAGAGGAGTGGAGCAAGTATTGGGACATGTTGTACGGGACGATGGTGTTGGTTGCACCCGATCGGATCGAATACACGCTGTCCGGCGTTGTGATCGCCACCTATGGTCCGGCGGAGGAACCCGAAGAGAGCCTCTGTGCCTAGGGAACTCACCGCTGGTGTCTGGCTGGCAGTGGCCGCGCTCGCGGTTACCGCATGCGGGTCGACGGGCACCACCACCTCGACACTCGACGGGACCTCGACGCTCCAGCCGGTGGCGACTACGACGTCGTCGACCGTTACGACAACATCGACTCCGACGGCGACGCCCGTTCCGGGACCGCCCCACCTTTCGGATGGCTGGTTCATCGAGAGTGGTGAGATCCTCGTCACCGGCGCCAGCGGTCTGACCGCCTACGACCCCGACACCGGCGACACGCGAGCGATTGCGACGACCTCGGTGGCGCGGGTCTACACCGACGGTGAGGCAGGCCTTGTGCTCCAGGACACCGCCCCCGAAGATGGCGAACTGATCTTGCTCAGTGGCGCCAGCTCAGCCGAGATCTGGTACTACCCGGTTGCCTCGGACGACCCGGCCCTGGTCCATTCCCCGAGTCTCGGTTCGAAGAGTGAGCTGTACGGCGTCGTCGACTTCGGCGAGGGGCCGGGCGCCCTCATCCGCCTCCATGCCTACCAGAACGACGACTTGTGGGTGATCCAACCGCTCGACGGTTCGGCCTGGCGAGAGATCGGCTTTCTCTCCGGAGGTGAGGATGTCGCAAGCTGCGCGGTATGGGCCGGGAGCAACTTCCTGCTCTCGAGCAACGCGCACGCGTCGTTCATCTCGCGGCGCTCGGTCGACGGCGTATGGAGCGCCTTTCTCCCGGCAGAGGAAGAGGGCTGGGAGTTCGCCACCTCCTGCGTAGCGCTCGGAGCAGATGGAAGGGCTGTGGTCCTCCTACAACGGTGGGACGAGTCTGGCGATCACCCACCGGCCGAGCTGATCACCGCCGATCTCGACGGGATGGTTCTCGACGCGGTGGCGATCGACGATCGGGTCCAAGAAGCGGTCTTCCTCGACGCGGCGAACGACGGCAGCGTTGTGGTGGCGACCGTTGCCGGAGACCTGTTCCTGATCGACTCTTCGACCGGAGCGGCGACACTTCTTCCACTCCAAGGACACCGAGCGGTCTTCGTCCCCTAGACCGGTTGCTGGGCGAGCCCATCGCTAGGGTTGCGACGCCTCCCACCCAGGAGACGGTCGGTGAACGGAGACCTGCAGACCTCTGAAACCTCCTCAGCCGGGGGATACGTTGTCCTCGCTGTGCTTTCGGCGGCGATGTTCGTCTATGTGATCGACACCACGCTGATGAACGTGTCGATCTCGGCGCTCGTAGAGGACCTCAATACCACGGTCGGTGAGGTGCAGACCGCCATCACGCTGTACACGCTGACCATGGCCTCGTTCATGCTCACCGGGGGCAAGCTCGGCGACATTTGGGGGTCGAAGCGAGCCTTCCGTATCGGGCTCATCATCTACGCCATCGGCACCACGATTACGGCCTTCTCCCAGAACATCGGCATGCTGATCATCGGCTGGTCGATCCTCGAGGGTCTTGGGTCAGCGCTCATCGTCCCTGCCATCAACACGCTGGTCCGGGCTAACTACAAGGGCGCCAAGCGCGCATCGGCGTACGGAACCCTCTTCGGCGTCGCCGCGGCGGGGGCAGCGTTCGGCCCGCTCATCGGCGGCTGGATCACCACCAATTACACCTGGCGGCTGGCCTTCGCCATCGAGGCGCTCATCGTGCTCGGAGTCCTGGCCTCATCTGGCCTCCTGAAAGACGCGCCACCGGTCATTCCGAAGCCGAAACTGGACGGTGTCGGCGTGGTCCTCTCGGTGCTCGGCTTGGGCCTGTTCGTCCTTGGCGTTCTGCAGACCGCC
>CAXMPL010000271.1:0-3591 GCA_964195125.1 uncultured Kiloniellales bacterium
TCGGGATCTCGATCGCGAGCACGCCGGTCTCCTGGTTGACGGCGAACGAATCCTCGGTCAGCTTGGAGAGATCGACACCGGCGCCGATCCTGGCCGCCGCGAAGAGAAAGAGACGATCGCCGAGTGCGAGGTTCAGGATCCCGTGGTCATCGCCCCGCTCGATCGTGGTGGTTTCCACCATCTCGACCGTGGTCAGCTCTGCCAGTTCTTGAAGCTCGTCGACGACGATCAACCCCACCTCCTCGAAGGGTTCACCGACGATGAACGCGGGGAGGCCGAGGTTGAACGAAGGCAGATTGCCAAGCAACACGCCCACGGCAAACACCCCCGCGATGAAAAAAGCGGCGACAACGCCGATGGTTCTGCCAAGCGTCCGGTTGGGTGTCTGTGGGATTGCCATGGTGCTACCTCCTCCGGCAAGGGTATCCGCAGCTCGAAGTATCGCACTTGCCTTAACCCGCATTCCATGATATCCTGTGTTGCAAGATATAGAGCGAAACCTAGGAGACAAGGCTCGCGGTCTCCGCACGGAGGATCATGTGGATCGCAGCTCGCAGCTGCTCAAGGGCGTGCTCGATATGTGTCTGTTGTCGCTGATCGCAGAAGAGCCGAGCTATGGCTACGAGATGGCGGCGAAACTCGAGGAGCGGGGCCTGCGTCTGGTCAGCGAGGGGAGCATCTACCCTGCGCTGTCCCGACTACAGAAGACCGGGATGGTCGACGGGTACTTCGTGGAGGCGGACGGGAGCGGTCCCCCAAGGAAGTATTACCGGATCGCCGCAGAGGGGCAGTCGCATCTCGAACTATGGACCGGTGAGTGGGAGGCGCTGAGCACCGGTGTGAAGTCGGTACTGAATGGAGGTGTTGACAATGACTGACCGCACGATCGACCAGGTTCTCTCCGGCTGTACCCGCGTCTGGGAGGCCAGCGGTGTGCCCGCTCAGACCATCGCCGACATGCGAAGCGAGCTCCACGCCCACCTCGATGCTGCCGCACGCGCCGGAAAACCTGTCGACGCCGTCGTCGGCACCGACCTGAATTCCTTTGCCGAGGAGTGGGCTGCGATCTACGGCCGGTCGCTTGACCAACCAAATCCCACCACGTCCTCGTCTACCTCAAAATGGATCTGGTTGACAATGGGAACGTTGGCCGTCGCCTTCGCGGTGATGGCCGTCCTGGCACCGAAGGGAGATACGATGGATGCGGATCAATGGCAATGGATTTGGGTCGGGATCGCGGTTGTCCTCGGCATCGGCGAGCTTCTCACCGCAGGTTTCTTCCTGCTTCCGTTTGCGGTCGGCGCCGCCGCCGCCGCCATCCTCGCCTTCCTCGGGGTGAACTTGGGTCTTCAGCTGGTGACCTTTGTCGTGATATCCGTGGTGTTCCTCGCCGTGCTGCAGCGCTTTGCCAAGCAAGAGCAGCGCGACGGCCCAGAACCAGCGGGTGCGGGTCGATTCCCGGGGAAACACGCCTTCGTGCTCGAGCCGGTCAACCGCCTCGATGGAACCGGGAGTGTGCGGGTGGAAACCGAGCAGTGGCGGGCGACTACCGACGGAGATGAAGAGATTCCAGTCGGTGAGGAGGTCGTGATCACCGAGGTGCGAGGCACGCGGCTCGTCGTCGAGCCGATGTCGGCAGGAACGTGATGCAGAAGTTATCGAGAGAGAGGAACTGAGATGGAAGCCGTAGCAGGAGTAGTAGTCGCCTTCATCATCCTGCTGGTCGTTTACGTGGCGCTGGCGATCAAGATCGTCCAGCAGTACCAGAAAGGACTAGTAGAGCGATTTGGCCGGTACCGAAAGACGGTGGGGCCGGGATTCAACATGATCGTGCCGTTCATCGAAACAATGAAGAGGGTCGACATGCGGGAGCAGGTCGTCGACGTGCCGCCCCAAGAAGTCATCACCAAGGACAACGTGGTGGTGACGGTTGATGCCGTCGTCTACTACCAGGCCACCGACCCGGTGAAGCTGAAGTACAACGTTGCCAACTTCATCCTGGCGGCCACCAAGCTGGCTCAGACCAACCTGCGAAACGTCATCGGCGACATGGACCTCGATTCGGCGCTGACATCGCGCGAAACGATCAACACCGAGCTGCGGGAAATCCTCGACGAGGCAACGGATGTGTGGGGAACCCGCGTCGTCCGCGTCGAGATCCAGCGCATCGATCCTCCTGTTGATGTGACCCAGGCGATGCACCGCCAGATGAAGGCGGAGCGTGAGCGGCGTGCGGTGGTTACCGAGGCCGAGGGTGAGAAGCGCTCCCAGATCCTCCGCGCCGAGGGCGTGAAGCAATCGCAGATCCTGCAAGCCGAAGGTCAGGCACAGGCGATCAAGGAGGTCGCAGACGCCGAGAAGTTCCAACTGTTGACGGTTGCCGAGGGTGAGGGGCAGGCCATTGAGCGGGTGTTCGCCGCCATCCACAACGGCGATCCGACACCTGATCTGATCGCGATCAAGTACCTGGAGACGCTCACCGAGGTCGCAGACGGGCAGGCCACCAAGCTGTTCCTCCCGATCGAAACCGCGGGCATTCTCGGCTCGCTGGGCGCGATCGGCGAGCTGTTCAACGGTTCCGGGGATGGAGCCGCCACCACCAGCTCCGGAACCGCCAGGCCGTCACGGACCGAGTCGTCCGCGGAGTAGAAGCGAAACGCGAACGCCGAGTCGCGAGCCAATCCGGCTCGCGACTCACTCGCGTCTGTGCGTCTGTGCCCCCCTGTCTCTCCCCCATTGGGGGAGTGCCGCAAGAGTCCCCTCCGTCAGCGGCTCCGCCGCTGACACCTCCCCCAAGAGGGGAGGAAACGGGCGGGGAGGGGGGCTTCTTACGGAGGAGTCCCACCCGAAGGGTGGGGAGGGGGGTCAGACGCCTCGTCGACGGAGCCGTGTCCCCTTCCGACGCCGGCTTCGCCTGCGTCACCTCCGTCCGAGGGGGAGGCACTATCAACGGTCGCCTCGCCGGGGGCCAAGAACGACTGAGGACCTACCAGGGTCCGTGTCTCGCCGCGGCGCTGGAGCCAATACAGAGCGGCCAGCCCGAGCGCCACTGCCCCAATCGACACCCAACCGTTCCGACTCAGCCCGGCAAACCGGAACGTGGTGTCGGTGCGCAGCAGCTCCATGAGAAAGCGCCCCGTGCCATACACCAGGATGTAGACGGCGATCGACGCCCCCTTGAACAGTTTCCCTCTCCGCTCTAACAACAGGATGATCGGTACCGTCAACAGCAGGTTCCACAACGCCTCGTACAGGAACGTGGGGTGGAAGGTGGCGAAGTCGGCGTACTCGATTGGGCGGCTGCCCGGGGCGATCTCCACCGCCCACGGCAGCGTCGATGGGCCGCCGAACAGCTCCTGGTTGAAGTAGTTGCCAAGGCGCCCGATGGCCTGCGCAAGCGGGATCCCAACGGCAATGGCGTCACCGTAGGCGAAAACATCCCCCCGCCAGCGACGCAGCAAGAAGATCGCAGTCAGCGCACCGGCGGTGAGCCCGCCGTACAACGCAAGCCCACCCTCCCAGATGAACAGGACCGCCCACGGGCGGTCCACGAAATCTCCGGAGTGGGTGATGACATAACCCGTTCGCGCT
>CAXMPL010000272.1:0-5825 GCA_964195125.1 uncultured Kiloniellales bacterium
TTCGGCGTCGGCTGGACGATCCAACAGGGCGAGGAGCCGTTCGCCAGCGGCTTCTGTCTGGACGACCGACCGAACTGCGACGATGGGACCGTTACGGTCAGGGTTGACCTCGGACCCGAGGGCGACGAGCTGATCTTCCGAATCCCCGAGGGAACCTTCGGCGACGCGACCGGGCTCGAAGTCGGCGCCTTCATCCAGACCTTCGCTACGTCGGATGCGGATGTGGTCACCGAGAATGTCGCCGACGGCGCTCGGACGCCATTGGGAACCGACGAGCGCGATCCATGCTGATGGTATTGAGCCCATGACGGGTTCCTCCAGCCAGCGCATCCGTGCCGATGTGGGCGGCCGGTAGCAATGGTTCTGTATTCTGTCCTCAAGGTCTCGATACTGCGAGACACCCGGCGAGGAGGAACACCATGGTGTCGATGGAAATGATGCGCAGCTACCTAGATCACATCACCGCTAGTGAGTTCGAGGCGGCAACGGGCTATTGGGCCGACGACATTGTCGTTCATGTGTCTGGCAACAACCCCACCAGCGGCACATACACGGGTAAGGAAGCCGCAGCCGGATGGGCAGCACAGGCGGTCGGCGCAGTCGATTCGGTCCAGATCGATGAGCATGATCTGCTCGTCGGCGATGAGCACGCTGTGGTGCTCAGCACCACCCACTCCGAACGGAACGGAAAGCACCTGACCTCAAACGGTGTCGTGGTCTATCACACAGAGGGCGACAAGATCACAGAGCTCTGGATCATCAACGAAAACCAAAGGGCCGTAGACGAGTTCTTGACGTAGCCAGCTACCTGGGCACCGGCCTCGACCGAAATCGACAAAAGAAACGACAGCTAGCAGTGCGGCGTGACGGGCCCGATCTAGGCGCACACCGACCACGGCCTCAAAGGCTCAGATCGGCACTTTGAGCGGTCCGTCGACAGATCGCAGCGGCGTGGAGGGCGACGCGACTTGACTCGTAGGTTCGCCTATTGGGACGAGGCTGCCTGACCGCGGATAACGAGGGCGGGAAAGCCGATGGCAACGATCGCAGCGAATGTGAACCACTGGATGGAATACACGAGGTGGCGACCTTCGCTTGGCTCGGGGGGTGTCCGCTGCAGCGGAAGATCTCCTGAGGGCGGATCCTCGCTCTCGACAAGCAGGTACACCGGCAGCAGGTCACTTCCCCACTGACCGGCCAGCACGCTCAGATCGATACGGCCGATCTGCTCGTAGGACCCGTCGGCTCCGGGTGTGCCAAGCGAGCGATGGGTCTGTCCCTCCAACAGCATCCCGACGACCTCGACGGAACCGGGGGCAGGCGTGGCATCGACGACCGGGGGCCCTTCGGTATCGATCGGAACCCACCCCCTATCGACGGCAATGTTCACGCTGTCGCTGCGAAGCGGCGTAAGCACGTCATGGCCCGACCGTCCGTTGAGGGTGGTTGCGACCACAAGCACCTCTTCGAGCTGGTCGTACACGCCTTCCACCAGCACCCGGCGGTAGGCAAGCGCCTCGGGGTCGGCACCATAGGTGGCGATGGCCTCTACGAGCGGTACCGGGTCTGCCGTGCTTCTCGCCTCGATGGTGGCGTTGATCGTCCGGCGTTCCTCGAGACGCCTGAGCTGCCAGAAGCCAAGGTTCACAAAGACAACAATGGTGACCAGGGCAATGACGATGCCGCCGATCCAGAGCGGGGACTTCAGGAAGGCGTAACGGCTCACCGTCCCGAGGCTAGGTGCGATGGCCGTTGACCTAACCCGAATTCCAATCCCGCCTGGCCAGGCCGAATTGCAAGCGGTCGATCAGCTCGCCGTTCTCGAGGCAGCTGCCGACCGCAACCCCCTCGAGAATGATGTCTCGCGCTCGGTGGTAAGCCTGGGCCCACGGGAAGCCACGGTCAGTCAACGCCGCCTCTGGCGGTCCCGCCGCTTCGACGCGGGTCGGCCGCGCCATACAACCCGCCTACCGGGTCCCACAATGCTGCCTGAACTCCGCCGAAGTACATGCTGATATCGGGGAACCGGCGTGCGGTCATGTCACCGATGGGGCGAACGTCGATTCCGGGCTCGTACGCAATGGTCGGCTTTCCATCGAACGCCTCGACATGCATCCTGGGGTGGGCCACGGCGTCGCTGAGGGACATGCCAAGGTGAAGGAAGTTGATCAACACCTGGGAGATGGCAGTCGTGATCCGTGACGCACCGGGGGACCCGATGGCGATCACCGAGCCATCGGCGCGGCGAGCAACCGTTGGCGCCATGTTGGAGACCAGCCGCGTGCCCGGTGTCAGCGAGTGGAACCCGTCCACGAGCAGCTCGACCTCGCCGAGCGAGTTGTTGAGATACATGCCGGTCCCAGGGACCACCGCCCCCGACCCGTAACCGGCCGAAACTGTGACCGCGCAACCGGCGCCGTCGCTATCGGTGGCCGAGGTGTGCACGGTGCTCGGTGAGCGGTCGAGGGCCGTCAGATCTCCGGCATGGGCGAGTGCGAGGATCTCATCCGCCGCCGCGGATCGCCCCTCATAGTCATCGAGACGATCGGAACGGAAGCCGAGCACGCCGCGTTGGATCCGAGCCAGCCGGTCGACCTCATCGGAAGTCCAACCGGTGAACGGGGGGTTGAGAGCCAGCAACAGCATGGCGGCTGCTGCGATCCCTCCGACGGCGGGCAAAGGGTTGGTTGCGATCTCCCAGTCGTCCACGCTGAAGCGGATCGGCTCCCGGGTAGCGGCTTGGTACGCGGAGAGATCCTCAGCCGTGAGGATGCCGCCCCCCGCCAGGACCGCGGTCGAGATAGCGCCGCCGAGCTCGCCCTCGTACAAGTCTCGCGCCCCGCGGTCGGCGATCTGTCGCAGGGTGCGGGCGAGTCCCGGAATATGCAGATGGTCATTGGCGCCGAGCGGGGTCCCATCTTCGTGGTGGGTGATTGCATAACTCTCCGGGTTCCAACCAAAGATGGCGCGATGGGCGTGGTCGAGATACTCGGCCGATGATTCGGTGACCGGGCAACCGGCAGCGACGATCCGTATCGCAGGCTCGAGGACATCGGACCAGGGGATGGCACCAAACGCCCGGTGCGCCTCTTCAAAGGCTGCGAAGACGCCTGGGGTGGCGACGGAACCCCATCCCACGATGGTCTCGGTGTGTCCGCCGTACGTGATCTCCACCCGATCGGCGCCGCGACCGAACCGATCAGGATCCAGGCCGCGCCCCGGCATCTCTGCATAGCCGTCGATCACGACCGGGTCACCGCCGGCGGGCCAGATGGTGAGGAACCCACTTGCCGCAGGGGCGATGATGCCGATCTCGGTGCACATCGAGGTGACGGTGGCACCGATGGCGGCATCGACCGCATTGCCACCGGCGTCGGCTACTGCGGCACCGGCATCGGCGGCCAGCTGGGTGGCAGACGCCACCTGGACCCTTCTCATGCCGAGGAGGCTAGACCCGGTTCACGAATCTTCGGCCTCGGGTTCCGCCTCGGGGTCGGGGAACTCCACATAGTGAGCAACGACCTCGAGACGGCTTTTCCGTCCCTCCGACCCCGACCAGAAGCGACGCTGGACGGTGGCTGCAATCCACACTCGATCGCCGCGATCGACGGTTTCATCATCGAAATCGGCCGGCGGATCCCACTCGACGACAGGGACGACATCGACGCGCTTGCGAGGCTCGGTTGACCGAACCGTGACCAGATATCTTGCCAGGCGAGTGCCGCTGTCGAAGGTACGGATTTCGGGTGGCGCGGCGAGGGTGCCTGCGATGACTGCGAGATTGAGGTCCATGTTCCCTGCTCCTTCCGGTGTGCGGGAAGTGCGGGGATCGTCAACCTATTACCTCGGTGTGACAGGAATGGAGTCGCGAGTCGCAAGTCGCGAGACGCTCGGTGCAGTTCCAGGGCTAGGCCTACCCGGAGGACTCGACTTGGTGGGCGGCCTAACCGGGGAAGTCCGCCGTCACGCTGCGGCTTTTGACTCTGAGAGACGGCATGACCGTCACGATCCAACGCCTTGATTAGACGTGCTGGTCGATGAGAATCACGTTCCCATCGGGGTCAGTGACTTTGAAACTCGCAGGCCCAGTCGGTGTCTCGGCAGTTGTGTCTTCGGTAGGCACAAGGCCGCTCGCTGCAAGGGATGCGCGGAGTTCTCGAACGTCTGTGAACGCATTGGTAGGCCGGCCGAGGCCTTCCCAGCCAGGGTTGAAGGTCAAGATGTTGGAGTCGAGCATGCCCTGGAACAGGCCAATCGCGTTCACTCCGTTCGTGACAATTGTCCAAGTCTCGCCGTCGCCTGCGACCATGCCGAATCCGAGTTTTTCATAGAAGTCTCGTGAGGCGGTCATGTCTTTGACGGCGAGGCTCACCGAGAAGGTCCCTAGTTCCACTGCGCTTCCTTGTCGACTGGCGCTCAGTCTACGGGCGGAGCGGTGTGCGTCGATTTGCCAGCCTTGCGGAGTCGGCAGCTGGGGGTTGCTCCAGTGGTACTTGGTACTTGGTACTTGGTACTTGGTACTTGGTACTTGGTACTTGGTACTTGGTACTTGGTACTTGGTACTTGGTACTTGCTACCTGGTACTTGCTCCCGCGATTTCTCGGTCGAGAGCATCGAGACCGGCAAACGATGGGTCGTTGAGCACGATGGCGTCTGCAATCCTGCGTGCAGTCTCGGTCTGCCCGGTCATCGCCGCCGCCCGTGCAGCCACATACCACACCCTCAGGTCGGCCTCGTGGGCGTTGGGTCCGACGCGGTCGGGACCGGTCAGATCCCAGGCCTGCTCCGGTTTCCCCTGGTCGAGCAGGTAGGACCCGTAGACGACCTTGCCCTCTTTCCACACCGCAGGGTGCACATCGGCGTCGGGCAGGGCTTCCCATATCTTCTCGACGTCGCGGTCGCGACCAAGCGCCCGATGCACATCCATCTCTATGGGTAGGTGCTGTTGGTCACCGGCCATCCGCCGATAGGCACGAAGCTCCGCCAGGGCGGTGTCCCAGTCCCCGACTCGATAGGCTGCGAGGCCCAGTGTCTCGCGAACGGTGGCGTCTTGCGGGGCCAGCCTCTTCGCCTCCCTGGCCTGCTTGACCGCAACGTGATACCGGCCATCGGCCATGGCTGCCGAGGCCTCCCCCAATGCCTCGAGAGCGGGTCCTACGCGGTCGCGCGGGGTGGTCCTCGCCAGGGCCTCGATGACCCAGTTGGGGAGGTTCACCGCTGCACCCTTGAGGTCACGGCGTCGCTTGCTCTCCACCGGTTTCTCGGCGGATCGGGACCCCTTCGGGTTGTCCTTAGACCTCTGTCTCTGTTTGTCGCCGCTCATCTCATATCCCTCAAACGCGCTCGAACCGCCCCTCTGGCAGGGCGGTTCGAGCCTAATGGTGTCCGGCGGCGACCTACTCTCCCGGGACCCTACGGTCCAAGTACCATCGGCGCAGGCGGGCTTAACTTCCGTGTTCGGAATGGGAACGGGTGGGACCCCGCCGCCATGGCCACCGAAACTCTGTCAGCGCTCCTTGAGCACTCCATAGCGAGTACGAGTTGCCGTCGCGGTAATCAAAATCAAGCCCTCGGCCTATTAGTACCGGTCAGCTGCACGCATTGCTGCGCTTCCACTTCCGGCCTATCAACCTGGTGTTCTACCAGGGGCCTTACCCGGTTGATCCGGTGGGAGATCTGATCTCGGAGGCGGCTTCGCGCTTAGATGCTTTCAGCGCTTATCCGTTCCGTACGTAGCAAACCAGCCGTGCTCTTGGCAGAACAACTGGCACACCAGAGGTACGTCCATCCCGGTCCTCTCGTACTAGGGACAGCTCTCCTCAAAT
>CAXMPL010000273.1:0-7908 GCA_964195125.1 uncultured Kiloniellales bacterium
AAGGTCGGCAAACACTCGACGGGAGGCGTCGGCGACAAGACCAGCCTGCCGCTGGCTCCGCTGGTAGCGGCGTGCGGAGTTGCGGTCCCGATGATCTCCGGACACGGGCTGGGGCACACCGGAGGCACCCTGGACAAGCTCGAGTCGATCCCCGGGTTTACCACCGAGCTCGATCTCGGACAGTTCTCTCGTCAACTCGAGGACATCGGCATCGCGCTCGCCGGTCAGTCCGAGGAGCTGGTTCCTGCCGACCGCCGCATCTACTCGCTGAGGGATGCCACAGGAACGGTCCCGTCGATCCCGCTGATCGCGTCATCGATCATGTCCAAGAAACTCGCAGAAGACCTCGACGCGCTGGTCCTCGACGTCAAGGTCGGCTCCGGTGCGTTCATGAAGGATGTCAACGAAGCCCGGGCCCTCGGCGCCACCATGGTCTCGATCGGGGGCTCCTAGGGCACACCGGTGATGGCGTTGCTCACCTCGATGGACCAGCCGCTCGGGGTCGAGGTCGGCAACGCCAACGAGGTTGCCGAATCGATTGCCGTCCTCGGCGGCGAAGGGCCGGCAGATGTCGTCGAGTTGATTATGGCGCTTGGTGTCGAGATGCTCGTGGCTGCGGGGATCGGGGATGCCGAGCAGGCCGGTGGACTGCTCGAGGGCGCCCTGGCCTCCGGAGCGGCCCTCGAGAAGTTCGGTGAGGTCATCGCCGCCCAGGGCGGTGACCCTGCGGTCCTGGACGACCCGACCCTGTTGCCGGCCGCGCCTCAAACCACCGACGTAACCTCACCGATGGCAGGCACCATCGCCAGTTGCGATGCGCTCACCATCGGCAGGGCTGCGGTGCGACTGGGAGCCGGTCGTGAGACGAAGGATGAGGAGATCGATCACAGCGTCGGCATCACGCTCCATGCCAAGGTAGGCGACGAGGTCAGCACAGGCGCCCCTCTTGCCACGGTTCGCTACCGCGACCCCGAGCATCTGGCGGCTTCGCTCGACATACTCGACGGCGCCTGGGGCTTCTCCTCGGAACTGCAGCAACCGGTGCCCCTTATCCTGGGAGAGGTGCGATGAACTACGACGCGGTGAAGAAAGCCGCCGACGCCATCGCCACCGCCACCGGGCGCAGCAGCCACGACACCGGTGTTGTGCTGGGATCGGGCCTCGGTGGCTATGCGAGCGAGCTGGAAGGCACCATCGCGATCCCTTACGCCGACATCCCCGGCTTCCCGACACCGTCGGTCGCGGGCCACGGCGGAACGTTGTATTCGGTTGCGGCGGGTGACGGCGCCGCGCTCCTTTACGCGGGCAGAGTTCACGCCTACGAAGGCTTCACACTCGATGAGGTGGTCTTCGCTGTTCGCACCGCCGCCCTCAGCGGGTGCAGGACCGTCCTGCTCACCAACGCCGCAGGAGGAGTGGCCGAGAGTCTGGCTCCAGGCGATCTGGTCGCCATCACCGACCATCTCAACCTGACAGCCAAGACCCCACTCGCCGGCGCGAACGACGATCGACTCGGCCCTCGATTCCCGGACATGAGCGAGGTATACAGCGCCGGGCTGCGCCTGATGGTTCGCGCCTCCTTCGATGAGGCCGGGTCGGCATATCACGAAGGGGTCTATGCCTGGTTCCTCGGACCGAGTTACGAGACGCCTGCCGAAGTGCAGATGGCGCGGCGAGCCGGGGCCGACCTGGTCGGCATGTCGACCGTGCCCGAGGCCGTCGCCCTCCGTCACATGGGGGTGGAGGTGGCAGCGATCTCGCTGGTGACCAACTCCGCAGCGGGGATCGCCGACCACAAGCTGTCCCACGACGAGGTGACCGAAACCGCAAACGCCGCCATGGGGCGCTTCGCCGCCGTTCTCGAGTCGCTGATCCCGCGGCTGGCATCGGCCTGACTTTGTAGGTCGACAAACTCCTAACATCCCGCGTCCCGGATAAGGAGCAGAGAACACATGAGGATCGCGGTCTGTGTGAAGCAGATTCCAGACCCGGCCACCCCGTACGAGCTCGACGCCGACAGCCACCTTGTCGTCCGCACCCAGGATCAAGTCCTCGACGATACCGACCGCTACGGGGTCGAGGTCGGTCTACAACTGGCCGAGGCGAGCGAGGGCACGGTCACGCTGTTCTCCATGTCCCCATCGGGCTCGCTCCAGGGCATCCGCCAAGCCCTCGCCATGGGTGCCGACAGGGCGGTGGTCATCGACGACGAGGCCCTCAGAGGATCCGGTGCTCTCACCACGGCGCGTGTTCTCGCCGCCACCATCGAGCGGGAGGGCTTCGATCTTGTGATCACCGGCACCGAGTCGACCGACGGCTACACCGGGGTGGTTCCGCAACAGATCGCCGAGATACTCGACGTGCCCGCGCTGAGCTTCGCCAGGCGGGTCGAGGCCGGGGATGGAAAGGTGAGGGTCGAGCGGCAGACCGCAACCGGATACGACGTCGTCGAGTCGCCACTCCCCGCCGTGCTCGCCGTCACCGCCGGATCGGTGGAGCCCCGCTATCCCACGTTCAAGGGGATCATGCAGGCGAAGCAAAAGCCCATCGACAACCTCACCGCAGGAGATCTGGGCTTCGGCGAAGATGACGTCGGGATCGCCGGCTCGGGCCAGAGCATCATCGCGGTGGCACCCATCGCAGGGCGACAGGCCGGCGAGGTCATTGAGGACGACGGGGAGGCACACCTGCGGATCGTCGCCCTCCTCGAAGAAACAACGGTGATCTGATGGCCATCCTGATATTCAGCGAGGAGACCGACGGCCATGCCTCCGCATCCGCCCTCGAGCTCACTTCCAAGGCGGCAGAGCTCGGAGAGGTCAGCGTGTTCCATGTTGGTGAGGGGTCGGCAGCAGCCCTGGCCGAACTCGGCGCTCATGGCGCTACCTCGGTCCACCACATGGATCCGGGGGACGGTCTCCCTGCCCCCACCGCCGCCGCCGCGATCGCCGACCTCGTCGGAGGCGACGCACCTGCCGCCGTCTTATTCGGCATGAGCAACACCGACCGCGATGTCGCAGGGCGCTTGTCGGCCCGCCTCGGGAGACCGGTGCTTGCGGCAGCCGTCGACCTCTCGATCGACCCGGTGCGGGTGACTTCCGAGATCCTCGGCGGCACGCAGCAGGTCATCACCGAGGCCACCGCCCAGCCCCCTGCCCTGGTGATCGCCCGCCCGAAGGCCTTTGCTGCCAACGACACCGGGGGGCCGGCACCTTCGACCACCACCGTCGCCGCTCCCGACGTCGGACGGTCAGGGTCTGCGGTTGTGGTTGAACGCCACGTCGAGGAGCAGGAGGGCCCGGACCTCGAGGCGGCGAACGTGGTCGTGTCCGGAGGCCGCGGCTTGGGAGGGCCCGAGAACTGGCACCTCGTCGAAGAGCTTGCCGCTGAGCTCAAAGGGGCGGTTGGCGCGACGCGTGCGGTGGTGGACGCAGGTTGGGTGCCGTACAGCCTGCAGGTGGGACAGACGGGCAAGACCGTGAAACCGTCGGTGTATATCGCCACCGGGATTTCGGGGGCTATGCAGCACATGGTCGGGATGAAGGACTCGGGAACGATCATCGCCATCAACAAGGACGGAGATGCTCCGATCTTCGGCATCGCCGACCTCGGTGTCGTCGGTGACGTCCATCAGATAGTGCCGAAGCTCATCGAGGCCCTGAAGGCGAGGTCTTGAGTCCGCGAGTCGCGACTACGCGAGTGACTCGGGGCCGAACGAGTACGGAAGCAGGTCCTCCAGGGTGTACTCACCCTTCTCGGTGATGAGCCGCTCCACCCCAAACTCGCGCATCACCTGGAGACAGTTCCCGCACGGAAAGCACTCGTCGCCGTCGAGGCAAGCCACGGCGACGGTGGAGATCGACCGCGCACCGCTGGCCACCGCGGTCGTGATGGCGGTGACCTCGGCGCACACCGACGATCCGTAGGCGGCGTTCTCCACGTTGCACCCGGAGAAGATCGTGCCGTCGGCGGTCACCACCACGGCGCCGACCCGGAACTTGGAGTATGGCGAATAGGCGGCCGCTGCGGCCCGGCGTGCTTGCTCGAGGAGATCTGACGCGTCGGTCATGGCTCAAGCAACGCTTCGACGAATTCAGTCGGGTCAAACGGGATGAGGTCGTCGACTCCCTCGCCAACGCCGATAAACTTGACCGGGATACCCAGGTCGTGCTCGACCGCCACCGCGATCCCCCCGCGTGCCGTCCCGTCGAGTTTGGTCATCACAATTCCCGTCACTCCGACCGCTTCGGCGAAGCTCCTCGCCTGCCCGATACTGTTCTGGCCCGTGGTTCCATCGAGGACCAAGAGTACTTCACCGACTTCCCCCGCCTCCCGGCGCAGCACCCTGGCCACCTTGCCAAGCTCATCCATGAGGTTCGATTTCGATTGCAGCCTGCCCGCAGTGTCAACGATCACGGTGTCGTAACCGTCGGCGGCTGCTCGCTGATACGTCTCATAGGCAACGGCGGCAGGATCGGAACCCGATTCGCCGGTCACGACCTCGACCCCGACGCGATCCGCCCAGGCTCGCAGCTGGTCATCCGCCGCGGCGCGGAAGGTGTCGGCGGCGGCGAGTATGACGCGGCGCTGGTCGACGCGCATCCGCGCCGCGAGTTTGGCGATCGAGGTGGTCTTGCCCGTCCCGTTCACGCCGACCACGAGCACGACGGCGGGGTCGCCGATGAGTCGCAACGAGCGGTCTTCATCCGACATGGCGCCGACGAGGGCGCCCTCGAGAGCAGCGCGAGCTGCCGCTCCGTCCTCCGGGTGGCGGCTCCTCGTCTCCTCCGTCACCGCCGCGGCCGTGGTAACCCCGACGTCCGCGGCAATGAGCGTCTCCTCGAGGTCGTCCCAAAACGAGTCGTCGAGGCGGTCGCTCCGCATGAGCGAGCCGAGGCGGCTCCCGATCGCGGCACGGGTCCGGGACAACTTCTCCTTCAGGTCCGAAGGGGCTTGTGCAACCGGAGCCACGACATCACGACTCGTCCCATCGCGAGCACGGCTCCGCACGACGAGCGCGACAACGACCCCAGCGATGGCGACCGCGGCAACGGCAATCAGGATGAGGATGAGATCCACGGATGCTCCTCGTGGGCCCGGTCAGACCGGCGACGTCGACATCCGCTTGGCCAGGATCTTTGACGACTCCCCGGGCTCCATGGTTACGCCGTACAGCATATCTGCGGCCTGCATGGTCTGTTGTTGATGAGTGATGATCACCAACTGGGCCGAGGTGCGTAACTGGTCGACCAGGCGCAGAAAGCGGTGCAGATTGGAGTCGTCGAGGGCTGCCTCGACCTCGTCGAGCACGTAGAACGGGCTTGGCCTCGCCCGGAACACGGCGAAGAGGAAGGCGAGCGCGGCGAGCGCCCTCTCTCCGCCGGACAGAAGGGTCAGCCTGCCCACCTTCTTCCCGTGTGGTTGCGCCTCCACTTCGACGCCGGACCGCAAAGGGTCATTCGGGTCCAGCAGGCGGAGCCGTCCGCGACCTCCAGGGAACACCAGCGCAAAGTTCTCTTCATACAACGCGGAAATCTCTTCGAAGGCGTCGAGGAAGAGGCCGGTCATCTCCTGATCGAGCACATCGATGACCTTGACGACCTCGCGCCGTGAACCATCGAGGTCCTCCAGTTGCTCGTCGAGCAACGCCACCTCGGCTGCGAGCTCTTCGTACTCGGTGGCAGCGAGTGGATTGATCAGCCCCATGCGACGCAGATCGGCTTCGAGCGCCTTGAGACGCTCGGTCGGGTCAACATCGTCTTCGATCACCGGTCGCGATGCGTCGAGTGCCTCCTGCTCGGTCGAGTCCGCATCACGACGGATCCGCTCCACAGCCGCCTCCCGCCGCACCCGGAGCTCGGCGAGCTCCACGGCCAGTATCGCCAGCCGATCCTTACCGTCGGCGATGTTCAGCGCCAACGCCTCGCGGCGATCCTCAGCGGCACGATGAGCCTGATCGACGTCCCCGACTGCTTCACGGATCTCGCGCTGCCGGTCGCGGAGCACCACGATGTGGCCGTGGACGACTCCAACCAGCCGGCTTGCCTGCGCTTCGATCTGACGGAGTGACTCGATCCTCGGGTCAACGTCTGGAAGGTGTGCCAGCTCACCGAGCTCGGCGCCGATCTGCTCGATCCTCCGCTCCAGCAAACCCTTGCGTTCGGTGGCCCCGGCGAGTGCGACCGTCGACTCTTCGCGGAGCCGCCTCGCTTCGTCGCGACGCTCCGTCACCTCCTCCTTGCGGCGACCCAAGGCCTCCCATGCTTCCTGACGGGTTGCCTCTTCGCCTTCGAACTCACCAACGCGGCTGTGCAGATCGGCGATCCGTACGGCACGCGCCCTCTTTGCTCCTTCGATCGCGCTCACCCGATCGTCGAGCCGGGCCAGCTCTGCTTCGCCTTCGGCTCTGGCGCGGCCGATGAGGGCGAGCGCCTCGGTGTGGCCGGCAATGCGGGCCTCGACCTCTTCGAGTTCCTCGAGTGCCACACGCTCGTGATCCATGGCGGACTCGAAAACCGCCCTGCTCGCAGTTATTTGGCCATCGAGGCGGGCCCGCTCGGTCTCGGTGACCTCGAGCGCCACCCTGGCTGCGTCAAGGGCGGCGTGCCCAGCACCATCCGGCTCGGCGACCTGCATGCCGACTGACGATATGACATCCCCTTCGGGCGTCACCACGCGGACCCCGTCGAACCGCTCAACGATCTGCCAGCCGAGCTCCCACCCGGCGACGAACACGACATCGCCAAGAAGGCGCTCGGCCAGAGCGCGGTCTGCTTGCTGGCCGAGCAAATCGACGAGGGCGTCGGCACCGAATGCTTGGGCGGCCGCCCTGGCGGGCACCGCGCCGCCGCCCGCCGCCTTCACCAGCGAGACCCCACCCAGCCCCCGCTGTTTGAGGGCCTTGGCGAGGCGGTGCACCCCGGATCCTTCATCGACGACGTAGGCATCGCGCCATGTTCCAAGCCCTCCATCGACGGCCGCAGCCAGGTCGTCTGGCACGTCGAGCGCGGTGGCAACGAGAGCGGTCACGCCGTCTCCGGCTTCAGCCATCGTACGCGCTTCCGGGTCCCCCAGCCCTGCCAACGCCGCTTCCAGCGCCTCGATCCGCGCCTCTGCCGCCGCCACCGCTAGCCGCACATCGCCGAGCTCGCGATCGTCGCGTTCGAAGTCGTGGTGGGCTTTTTCTCGCTCGGTCCTCGTGACCTCATATGTTCGCTCGGCTTCTCTGCTGTGCCCGTCGGCCTCCTGGATCCCCCGATTCAGGGAACCCGCCTCTGCTGTTTCCTCCTCAAGGCGGGCCAGCACGACTTCGCGGCGCGACCCGATCGCATCCAACTCTCTGGCGTCACGCTGCTCCGCGACCTCGAGGGCGCGCAGGTCACCACGTAGGTTGGCGACGACTCCTTCGGCCGGAAGCTGCAGCTGCTCACCAAGCGCACGTTCTTCCTCCTCCAGCGTGTCGAGGGCGATGCTGTGCCGCTCGGCGTCGGCAGCCACCCGCTGTGACTCCGCTACCACGGCGACCAGCTCCTCGGTGAGCTCCGCCGCCTCCGAATCGAGGTCGGCCCTGCGCTCGCCGGCGCCTGCGAGGCGGCTTTCTATGGAGACTCTGCGCTCGCGCGCCACCACGCCGTAGCGCCGCAACCGCTCGGTGACGGTCTCCAGTCGTGCCGCGGCGGCCGTGTCGCGCTCGAGCGACGCACCGGCGTTACCTGCGGAGGCCCGCAGCTCCTTCAGCTGAGCGACCACCTGGGCGAGTTGCTTGGTCTCGTTCTCGACCGAACCGTCGTGGTCGGCCTGCTCCTTGGTGACGTCCGTCGTGCGCGCCTCGAGGTGGCGGAACTCTTCGCCACCCAGCCACAGGCGGAGGGACTTGGCCAGGGCCTTGACGTCGCCATGGCGGGCCGC
>CAXMPL010000274.1:0-7507 GCA_964195125.1 uncultured Kiloniellales bacterium
GCAACCATGATCATGTCGATCGAGTGTCCGGTCACATGGCCCGCCTTGACATCGAGCCCGGAGAATGCCCCGAACACGTTCATGTGCACATCGTGCGCAGTGGCTCCGGCCCGAAGCCAGCTGCGTGCCCGCTCGAAGCACGCCTGATACGCCTCCATGATCTGGGCCGATAGGGGACTGAGCCCGGACCTGGTGATGGGCCTGGCGAACTCGGCCCAGTACCCGCTCGGCCCTGCGATCTCGATCGAGTAGAGGAGCAGGTCGTCCGGCTCTACCGGCCGGACCGGGTTCGGGTGCTTGAACTCGGGTGCTGCGCTCCCGTTGGGGCCGGAGAGCACCATGTTCATCGTGGTGCGCGTTGTGCCCTTGGCCACGAACAATTCTTCGGCAGGTGCCATGATCTCGGCTTCGGTCCTGCCGGGCTCGTACGCCTCGAGCACCTTCCAGAATCCTGCTTCGTTGAGGTCGAAGCTCGATTGCACCATCGGAAGCTCTTCATCGCTCTTTACCGCGCGCACGAGGTCGAATGCGTGGTCGTAATCGACGATCTCGACGTCGCCGGCGATGAGTGCTCGATAATCACGAACCGGCATCGCGAAGTTGTAACCGTAGACGCCAACTCGCTTCCAGCCTTCGCTCGAGCCGATGTCGGCCATCCACGCCCCCGGAGTCTCGGCGAACACCTTGTTTTCGATCCAGCACTCGTCGTGTTCACCCACCCAGCGAGCCTCGGCGGGGAACACCGCGATCGGATCACCGTCAACGGGAAGGACGGCGTACGCATAGCGATGCACCATCCGGTACCCGGACAGCCAGCGGATCGCGCCTTCGAATCCGGTGTACTCGGTCCCGGTGACGATGAGCGCATCGAGGCCATCTCGCTCGAGGGCATGTCGCGTCACCGCGTGGCGGCGGTCGATCTCCGCCTGGCTCACCATCATTGTTCCTCCAGTCTCCACGATGCCTCGAGTCCCTTGACGAGATACCAGGCCGCCCGGTTCATCGGTGTCGCGATGCCGGTCTCGTCACCGAAGGCGCAGATCCCCCCGTTGAGCTGATCGATCTCAATTGGCCGCCGAGCCAGCACGTCCTGGAGCATGCTCGGCTTGTGGTCGAACGCCACAGGGATGCTCTCCTCGAGCAGGACCGCCGGGTCCTTCTCCATCTCAATACCGAGCGCAGAGGCGACCTGCTTGCCCTCCTCGATCACCCGGTCCATGACCCAGCGGACTTCCTCGTTGCTTGCCGCCCGCCCGTGGGGCAGCTGGGTGAGTGAGCACAGGGCGTTGCTGGCTGCGTTGAAGATCAATTTGGTCCATTGGGCTCCGCGAGCGTCTTGAAGCGGAATCGTCTCCATGCCGCCGCGGCTGAGGATTGCGGCGAGACGCTCTACCTCATCCATCGTGGCCGGTTTCGGTTCGAACGGTCCGATCTGAGTGGCTCCTGCGGTGTCGAATTGGACGACGCCGGGCGCGGTGACCCTTCCCGCAGGAAACGTCGTCCCGCGGATCACCCGAGTCACGTATTCGGCGATGATCTCCTCGTTGCCGACTCCGTTCTGGACCGAGCACACCGCCCCGTCGGCGAATGCATGAGCTGTGGCCTCGATAGCGGATCGGGTGTACATGCCCTTGGTAGCCACGATCCCGAAGTCGAGCGGTGGCAGCGCACCAGGGTCGGTGGTGGCGGTAGGTCGACTGTGGACCTCTTCGACCCCGGTGAGTCGCAGACCTTTCTCGTTGATCGCGGCGACGTGCTCCTCCGAAATGTCGTAGGCCCACACCTCGATGTCGTCGAGCTGGGCAGTGTGGGCGGCGAACAGACTGCCAACGGCACCGCAACCGATAATCCCGATTCTCACCTTGTGCTCTCCCTCAATCGTCATACGAGCGATCCCTGGCTCGCACCAGCTGGTACATGGCTCTGCTCAGCGGCACGTCCACCTGGCGGCGGTCGGCCTCGCGAACGAGTGCGCCGGTGATGAATTCGACCTCGGTCTTCCGCCCTGCCCTAATGTCGCCGAGCATCGATGGGACGTGCGCGTACTCCTCGGAATCGGTTTGACCCGTCGTGACCGCTTTGACGTTCATCTCCCACGGGTCTTCGAACAACTCCACCCCAGCGGCGGCTGCGGTTGCTTTGCCCTCGTCGATCAGCCCGGCAACAAGCCATCCCAGATCCGAGGTTTGCTCCCTGCGGGCATAGAGGGCGACGTGGGGCAGGTCGGTGACCGCCGCCACGCTGTTCACCGCGTGGTTGAAGATCAGCTTGGACCACTGGGCGGGCCGCACATCGGGAAGTACTTCTGCCTTGAGCCCGGAAGCGACAAAGAGGTTACCGACACTCCTGGCCGTCTCGATCGAGGTCCCTTGGTACGGACCAAGCCAGGTGGCCGTGTCGAGCTCGTATTCGATGTGGTGATCGCCGTGTCGGATCCCGCTCATGAACGTGACAGACGAGATGAGCGGCCAGTCGCCAAACCGGGCCACCAGCTCCTCGGCGCCGATCCCGTTCTGGATAGTCATGAAGACGGCCTCCTCGAACCGACCCTTCAGCGGTGCCACCGCTTCCTCCAGCTGGGTTGCCTTGGTCGCCACAATGCCCAGGGCGAAATCGGGTAGGGCGGCCGGGTCGGTAACGGCGTATACCTGCGACGTGAAGTTCGACTTGCCGGAGACCTTTAGCCCGTGTTCGTTGAGGGCACGAGCGTGCTCCTCTCGCCGGACCAGAATCGACACCTCCGCCTCGCGGGCCAGGTGCACCGCGCACAAGCTGCCGATCGTTCCGGCGCCGATGATGCAGACCTGGTCGAGCGACACGTCAGGTTCCTTCACCGACTCCGGCTGCAAGCTGACGAAACTCATCGTCGGTGACGATGCCCTGCTTTGCGGCGCCGCGGATCTTCACCTCAGCGAGCAGCTGGGCGCGCCGCTCCTCCGGGACCTCGATCCCGAGTTCGTCCAGCTTGATCTCGATGCTGGCGATGCCGCTCTTCTTGCCGAGCACGATGCCGCGGCGGGCTCCTGTGATTTGTGACGAGTACGGCTCAATGGCAGACGGGTCGTGGAATTGGGCGGCGACCGCACCGCTTTCCCTCACGAAGAGGTTCTCCCCGGTGACCGGTTTGTACGGCTCGAGCGCATAGCCGGAGCGTTCTCGCACCAGCTCTGACACCTCGGCGAGCCGTTCGAAGCGCAACCCTGTCGACCCGTGGTAGAGCACATCGAGAGCGAGGGCGAACTCAGCCAGGTTGGCGTTGCCTGCCCGCTCTCCCATGCCGTTTATCGCTCCCTGGATCCAGTCGGCGCCGGCACCCACCGCAGCGATGGCGCAGGCAGTTGCCAGGCCGAAGTCGTTGTGCCCATGCCAGTGAAGGGGGATGTCCGGTCCGACCCAGTCTCGGACAGCCTCGATCATCGAGGCGGCGGCTTCGGGTGCGGCGATCCCAAGCGTGTCGACTACCGCAAGCTCCTGTGCACCTGCTTCGACCGCGGCCCGGTAGACGTCGGCAAGAAAGAGCGGATCCGCCCGGGTGCCGTCGACGCCAAAGAAGCACACGGTGACGTCGTTGGCGGCGGCATGTTCCACGGCGGTCACCACCCGCCCCATCACGGTGTCCCGATCCATGCCGTACGCCGCCAGCTTGCCGTCGCTCAGCGGCGCCTCGATGACCGCGGAGTTCACGCCGAGCTCGAGCAGCTGCTCGACATCGGCGGGCACCGCTCGCGAGAAGCCCCAGATCTCGGCTTTCAACTCCGCGGCCATGATCAGCTCATAGGCCTTCACATCATCGTCAGACACCCGAGGGAAGCCGGCCTCGATGCGGTCGACTCCCAGGCCGTCGAGGGCGATGGCGATGGCGAGCTTGTCGTCCGGGCTCAACACCACGCCAACGGTCTGCTCTCCGTCTCGTAGGGTCGTGTCGTAGATCCCGATCTTGCGGCCCTCGAACGGGCTGGTATCGACGGTGCGCTCGTTGATGTCGCTGGTCCAGATGAGGGAGCGATCGATCATGAGCGGAAGTCGTCCGGGTAGCGGCACAGCTGCTCGGCGCCGTCGCTGGTGATGAGGAAGTTGTCCTCGAGGCGAAGGCCTCCGCCTCCTGGAAAATACGTGCCCGGTTCGATGGCGATCACCATGCCTTCCTCCAACTGGCCGGCTGCTGCCCGGTGCGGCCAGGGTGGTTCGTGTGCCCTCGCCCCAACGCCATGGGATACGGGATGGGATGGGTTGAGATAACCCGCTTCCTCGATTCTGGCCCTGATCAGCTCGTCGAGGCCCCCGAAGGTCGCTCCCGGCCTTGCATAATCGATAGCCTCGGCAAAGATCGCAAGCAGGGTCTCCAGGAGCCGGTCGTACCGCGGCTCGAGCTCCCCGAAGACCATGTTCTTCGTCAGGTCGTTCCAGTACCCGTCGACGCACACCCAGATCTCGAACAGCGTCGGCTCGTTCTCGGCCACCGGCTCGCCCTTGGTGGGTGTGAAGGTCTGGATGCCCTCACCCGACCAGATGAGCGAGACCCCTCTCGCCATCTTCACCTTGTCCTCGTATCCGATGCCGATGGAGTGGACGTGGCCTTCCCAGATGCCGCCGACCTGGGAGGTCGACATCCCGGGGTGGATGTCCTTCCTGGTGGCTTCGAGGGCGAGGGCGGCCACCTCGTTGGCGATCCGCATCCGCTCGATCTCCTGATCCGTCTTGATGATCCGGGCCAGCGACAGCAGCGGAACGGCGTCGACGGTCTCGTCCGCAACATCCATCAGGCTGGTGAAGTAGTCCATCGTGAACACGGTCGGCTCGCCGAGCATGCGGTCGGTGCTCTGGCTTCCCTGGCTGAGCTCGATGCCGATGCGGCCGGTCAGGCCCCGTTCGCGCAGCACCTCGATCGTCTTGTCCATGGCTCGTGCCGCCGGTGGTCGAGGATCGGAAGGGTCGTAGAACCGGAACGGTCTGACGTCTTCGGTCCATGCCTGGTCGAGAGCTTCGCCTTCTTGGGGCTCGAGAACCACCAGGGTGGCGTCGCCGCTTCTGGGGAAGACGACCATGGCGTAGCCCTTCATCGGCCAGTAGTTGGTGAGGTATACGACGTTGTCGGGAGCCCGGACAACAAGAACATCGAGATCTTCGGCGGCCATCAGCGAGTGCACCCGCTCCAGCTTGACGTCGTCGACCGGATATGCCCGGGCACCGCTCATGATGCAACGCGAGGTGCAGGTTCTCCGTATGCCTCTTCCCACGAGATGACCGGGTTTCGCAGCACCCCAATGTTCTCGATCTCGCATTCGATCAGATCGCCGGCCCTGAGGTAATAGTCTTGTGCATCGGGGCGGAATGCGGCGACACCGGCGACCGTTCCCGTGGACACGATGTCGCCTGCGCTGTAGCCCAATGGCGAGTAGTGGGCAATGATCTCTGGGATCGTCAACCACATCCGCTTGGTGTTCGACTCCTGGCGCAGTTCTCCGTTCACCCTCAGCTCGACGCCGAGGTTCTGCGGGTCGCCGATCTCGTCAGGGGTGACGATCCACGGGCCAAGAGGACAGAACGTGTCGATCGCCTTGCAGAAGCTGAATACCCCCGACCGCATCTCCTCACGCTGGATATCCCGCGCGGTGATGTCGTTGAAGATCACGTAGCCACCGATGAAGTCGCTGGCTTCCTCGGCGGTGAAGTGCTTTCCCGATTTCTTGATGACGACGGCCAGCTCCAGCTCGTAGTCGAGCTCCTTGGTGAGGTGGTCTGGATAGACGATCGGGTCGTCGGTGCCGATGATGGCGTCGACGTTCTGGAAAAAAACGATCCACGGGGCGATTTCGTGGGACCAGTTGACCCGCTTCGACTCCTCCTCGTGCTCCTTGTAGTTTCCTGCGGTGTGAAAGAACTTCTTTGGGATGATCGGAGCGCGGATACGCACCTCGGCCAGCGGAATCCCCGGACCCTCGGCGGCGCTGGCGAGAGCAAGGCCAGCGTCACCCATCTCGAAGAGCGCCCGCATGTCAGGCACGTCGAGTGGGAGAAGGACATCACCGTCGACGACACCGGGACGTGTTGTGCCGGACGAGTCTTCGAAGGTTGCCAGCTTCATGGTTTCACCCCACAGAATCGGGCGGCGGTCAGAGCATACGACCTCGCGATGTTCACCAGCGAGCCGATTGGGACGCTTTCACCGTCTGGACCGGGCAGGGCGCTCGATATCGGGCCGTAGTTGAGACAAGCGACGCCGTAGCGTGACAGCGTCGATGCGTCCGATGCCCAGCGAACGTAGCTGCGCTCCGGTGGCGACCCGAACACCTCGGTGTGAGATTCGTCCGCAGCCAAGACCAGGTCGTGCTGCTCATCGATCTCGGCCCCGCTCGCCGTTACGTACACCTCTGAGGTGATCCCGAACTCCGGATGGTCCGAGTCCAGGCCGCGTACGAGGTCGTTGAACGCCTCGATTGCTTCGAGCATCGGCATCGTCGGCGGCACTCGCACGTCGAGAAACAGGTCGGCGGAGGCCGGTGTGCGACTCACCCGCCACGGGAAGCCGCCGCCAATGGCACCGACGTTCACCGCTCCGGGCTCGCCACGGTAGGCGCCACGTTTCTCCCACTCGGCCATCCAGGGACGCACCTGGTCGAGCACAGACGGTATCCGCAGGATTGCGTTCTCGTCCAGACGTCCCAGGCTGAATGCGGTGTGGACAAAGTGGCCGCTCGTCGAAATCCTGGCCCACATCGTTCCCCAGTGGCCGAGAACGAGTTTCTCCTCACTCGGCTCGCCGAGGATGCAGGCCTCGGTCAAGACCCCGTGCGTGACCAGATGGCGGGTACCGACCCCGTAACCGCGGAACTCGGCTCCCTGGAATTCGCCCCACTGCGCCTTCTCGATCTCCCCGGCCACTCCGGCAACGACAATGTCGCCGGCCAGCGTCACGCCGGCGTCGACAATCGCTCGAATCGCCTCCACGTAACAGGCGACGGCGCCCTTCATGTTCATGATGCCGAGCCCGAGGATGACGCCGTCGCGAATGATGGGATCGGGCTTGTATCCGTGACCGCTCAGCCACGGCTCGTCTCCGGAGTACGACGTATCGAGGTGGCCGTTGAACATCAGACTACGGCCGCCCCCGGCGCCCGGCAGCCTGGCGACCGCGTTGGCTCGCCCTTCCTCGATGTGCTGTAGCCGCGTCTCGAGACCGAGTGTGGCGAGCTCGTTGTGTAAATACTCCGCGGCCTCCAGCTCGTTTCCTGTGGGGCTGGGGATGGCGACGAGCTCGGTGGCGGTTGCGACCAGGCGGTCCTCGTCGACTGCGGCGGCAATGGCCTCAGTCACGGACATGAGGCAAAACCTCCCGTCCGAACAGCTCGAGTTGGCCTGCCCGATCGGCGCCCCACAGCTCGAGCATGATGTGCGTGCACCCGGCCTCGCGATATTCGTTGATAGCGGCGATGCAGTCGGCAGGCGTCCCGGCGATGGGCTGGCATTTGTCGAGGATGGAATCGGTCACCTTTTCCTTGGCGGCAAG
>CAXMPL010000275.1:0-10675 GCA_964195125.1 uncultured Kiloniellales bacterium
TGGTCGAAACCTACGCGATCCACGATGTGCAGATGGAACGACTCGATGAACTACTCAGCCCCCAGGATCTCGCCGGCTACCTGGACGTGCCGGTGAAGACGGTCTACCGCTGGCGCCACCGAGGCCTCGGGCCACGTCGCCCCGTATCCCGCATGTCGGGGATTCTCTCGAGGACGACCCGAAGTCTCGCGGTCCCGGGCGGCGTCACGGGTATCGACCGATGAACAAGTCGTCAACGTCGCCATCGACCGAATCGCTCAGGGTGGAGGTTGATGTCAGGTATGGCGTCGACCGCCAGCGGGCACGGCGACTCGCACAGCTCTTGTTCGCCAACTCCACGGGGGTGGTCGTGGCACCGTCGACGGCGGTAGCGTCAAGATGAACCATCCACGAGAGGGCGAGCAGATGGACAAACCCTGGGCTATCTACTTCAGGGTCTCGACTCGCCAGCAGGTCGATGGTTTCTCCCTCGACGAACAGAGGGAAACGCTTGTCGCCTCCGCCGAGAGTCAGGGATGGGCGTGGAAGCTATTCGAGGACCCTGGCGTCTCCGGGGAGAGTCTCGACCGCCCCGGGCTGCTGGCCCTCCTGGAAGCCGCAGACCAGGGAGACATCAGTGGTGTTCTCGTACTCGACGAATCTCGCCTCGCAAGATCCGACCGGGTCGCTGCAACCATTCGAGACCGGCTCGCCCGAGCCGGTGCTCCACTCGCGATGCCAGGTCGAGGCATCATGGACCTCACCGATCCGAACATGCTGTTCACAACACAGGTTCTCGCCAACGCCGCCAGCCTCGAGCAGAACCTGCGCACCCAGAAGATGAAAGCCGGGCTAAGGCGTGCGGCCCAGGCCGGGTATTGGCCGGGCGGCCCAGCCCCCTACGGATACCAGCTCGCTCCGTCCGACGATGGGAAACACACAGTCCTCAACCTCAACGAGGACGAAGCTGAGGTGCTGCGCCTCGTCGCCAACCTGATCGTCCACAACGGCTACACGACCTACAGTGCCGCCGCCTACCTCAATGCGTCCGGGATCCGCACCCGTCATGAGCGGCCCTGGCGGCACACCAACCTGTCATGGCAGCTACGGCAGCGGCGCACCACCGGAGACTTCATCTATCAGTCCGCGGACGAGCACATCCCGATCAGCATCCCGGCGGTCTTCGCGCAGGACGAATGGATCGCGCTCCAGAAGGCCATCAAGGGCAAGCCACGGCCGCACCGCAAGAATCGTTTGTACCCACTCACCGGAAGGGGGCGGGTCCATCTCCGCTGCGCCTGTGGAGGAAATTTCTACGGGTTCTCAGACCGAAGCAACAAGAAGGGTCCCATGTACGAGTGTTCTCGCAACGACCAGAGCTTTGGAGCTGAACGCTGCCCTCATCGACCTCGCCTCACAAGGGCGGACACCCTCGAGACAGCCATCTGGGATCAGATCGTCGCTGCCATCGCAGATGAGGGCTACCTGGAAACTCTGATCGGCAGCTACCTTGCCGACGCCTCGGACGGTGACCATCAGCAACGCCTCGGTCACCTACGGAAGCGGCTCGCCGACCTTCAAGGCGAGGAGACGCGCATCGTTCGCCACCTCGCTGAAGACGATGGCCTCCATGGTGACGCTCTGACCCGGGCACTCGGCGAGACCACAGCCGACCGCCTCACCGTGGAAAAGGAACTGGAACGCATCCAGGAAACCCAGCAGGCAGCTTTGACGATGGATTCGGTACCGGAGGCTGCCCGACGCCTCTCCTTAATCGCTAAAGCCCGCCTGACGAACCCAACGGTGGAGTTGATGGCAGACGTGTTCGATCTGCTCCAAGTCGACCTGATCCGCGTCGAGGGCCGCAGTTTCGAAGGCGTCGCGCGACTGCCGCTTCCCGACCCGCAGACCGAGGGGGAGGTTTGGGTAGAGGCGCTTCTGCCCCGCGGACCTCGCCGACCACGATGCGGTCCGGTCTCAGGCGGAGGGCATGACGGAGCAGGGTCCTCACGGTCACCTCACCTGCCCCTTCTGCGTTCGGTGGGCGAGCCTCCAAGCGAACCACATGACCGCTCAGGCGGAGCTCGGCAGCATCTTCGACGGTCACGATGCGCTCATCGCCTCCTATTTCCTGCGACAGCACATTGAGCAACGTTGTTTTGCCGGCGCCGGTGCCGCCCGCAACCAGCAGGTTCATCCGTTCCCGGACGGATGCCCGGAGCAGGGTCGCGCCGGCTTCGTCCACGCCACCCGCGGCGAGAAGGTCATCGAGATCCGCAACCGTCGGCGAGAAGCGGCGGATGGCGAGGATCGGACCGTCCACTGCGGCCGGCGGTATCACAGCATGGAGACGGGAACCGTCCGGGAGGCGGGCATCGAGGGCTGGGCTGGCGCGGTCGATCCTCAGCCCGAGCGGAGCAACCACGCGCTCGACGGCGGCGACTATGGCCGCATCATCGGCGAAGCTGATCGGGGCACGCTCCAGGCGGCCGGAGCGCTCGACCCAAACATCTGATGGTCCGTTGACGAGGACGTCGGTGATGCCAGGCTGTCGCAACAGCTCCTCAACCGGCCCGAGCCCGGTCAGGGCGTCGACCACCTCGGTGACGAGGTCGGGCGCGGCCAGCGGAGCTTCCTCTGGAATCATTGCGGTGGCCGCCGCTCGGAGCGCACCCGGGTCCAACGGGACGTCGGAGTCGAGCAGCCGACCAATGATCCGATCGGCCATGTTCACGACTGCTCCCACAGTCGGCGCCAGGCGGCGACCCAACGATCCCGCGGTGGCGGGGCCGCCCCGGCGAGGAGCATCCCGATGGTCACCCGGCGGGGCCGAGGAAGCACGATGGCGCCTCGGGGAGGCTCCACTCTCCATCCGGATCGCTGGTATACCGCGGGCGGTTCGTATTGGCGGAACAGGTCACCGGGCACAAGCGGAAGCACGGGGATGGCACCCGTGCGTCCTTCGTGGCTTGCAGGAAGGCGCAGCACGACCGCCGGCCAGCCGCCCACGATGGCGTCGAGGACCGCTTCCGCGTCCTCGGGTTCGATGCCGCCGTTGGCGAGTACCGCCACCCCTTTGCGGACCGGTTGCAGGTCGCTTTTCCTCGGGCCGTCGGCAACGAGAGCGGCCAGGCTGCTGCCTCCCGGATAGTTCGGACCGTTCGGATCGAGATCTACCACCAGCGCGGTCCCCGATGCAGCGGCGAGCCCCAGCGGTGCGACGGCACCGAGAACCCCGTCCTCCGGCGACCAGATGGCAAGCGCCGGCATGTTTCTCCGCATCGGAAAGGCTGGGTCACCGTATGGGATGCGGATGCAAGGTTCAAGGGGGTCGTTTGAGTCATGAGTGATCAGCGATGTCTCGCCGAATGCCGAATGGTCACTGATAACTACGACGACCCTCATGGAGGGTCGTCGATTGCCGATAGACTTTCAATGCCCATGCAACAAGCCGCCTTCTTCGACCTGGACAAGACCGTCATCGCCAAGTCGTCGACGCTCGCCTTTGGCCGTCCCCTGTACAAGGCTGGGTTTCTCGGCAGGCGGGCTCTTGCTCGGCTGAGTCTGGCGCAGGCCTTCTATCTGCTGTTCGGGGCGGACCACGACCAGATGGAGCGGGCAAGGAACGAATTGCTCCACCTCATCGAGGGTTGGCAGCGCGCCGATGTCGAAGAGCTGGTCAGAGAGACGCTCACCGAAATCGCCGAACCGCTGGTTTACGCCGAGGCGCTGTTCCTCATCGACGAGCACACACGGAAAGGACGGCGGGTGGTGATCGTCTCTGCCAGCCCTGAGGAGATCGTTCGTCCGATCGCCGGGTACCTCGGCGTCGACGAGGTCATCGCGACCAAGGTCAAAACCGATGCCGACGGCCGCTACGTCGCCGAAATCGAGATCTATGCGATGGGGCAGGGCAAGGCGGACGCCATGTTGGCGATGGCCGAAGCCGAGGGAATCGACCTCGAGGGTTCATACGCCTACTCGGACTCGGTCACCGACCTCCCGATGCTCGAGGTGGTCGGAAAACCGGCGGCGGTGAACCCCGACAAGGAGTTGAGGAAGGTCGCCGACGACCAGGACTGGGCGATCCTGGAGTTCCAGCGCCCGGTGGCCATGGAACCGACGATTCCTCGGCCGTCTCCGCTCGCCGGGATCGCCTTCGCCGCCTCCCTCGGTGCGCTGGGAGCAGCAATCGCGGTGATGAAACGAAGGGCACGAGTCAGCTGAAGTCGGTCAGTCACGAGCCAGAGGCGCTCGGCTGAAGCCAGGGCTACTCAAGCCTCGTCGTCATCATCGGCCGGTTCGCCATCCTCCGCCTCCGACGACGATTCCTCGGGATCATCATCGGCCGGTTCGCCGTCCTCCGTCTCCGACGACGATTCCTCGGGATCATCATCGGCCGGTTCGCCGTCCTGCGTCTCCGAGGATGATTCCTCGTCGTCGTCGTCATCATCGTCGCCGGCCTCCCTGGCAGCGTCTGTCGAGCCGTAGGTCCAGTCAGTGGGCTTCACGGATTCCTTGATCCCGGAACCTGCCCAGAACCCGAAGAGGACCAACGCGCCGAGGGCTGCGGCTACACCGGCCAGCAAAAGGGGATCGATACCGGGCTCGTCGGGTGGGGGCGTGGTCGGCAGGCTGGGAGCAATCACCGCAGGGTCGACGCCGAGCGCGGTCAGCCGTGACGATTCGGAAATAGTGGTGGTCCCGTCGGCATCGATGTACTCAAAGGCGATCAGCACGTCTTCGCGCCCGGTGAGTCGGATGATCGTGCCCCAGATGCCGCCGCCCCGCTCGACAAGCGCCTGCGGGGGCAGTTCACCAGCCAGTCCGGTGATCCTGGCGATCACGGTTGTGGGTGTGCCTTCGACCTCGACGCTTACATCAATGGTGATGGCGCCGGTGACCGTCAGGGCCCGCGCTTCTGCCTCCCCGAACGGCGGGGTCAGCGTCACCGACAGGAGAATGGCCAAAAGCAAGGGCACAGCCATAGTTTACGGAGGGTCTCCAGGGAGTCTTGAGTCATGAGTTATGAGTCCTCAGCCCTCAGTCGTCTCCTATGAGGCCTAAGTTGGTGCGCTTGACTCTCGACTCACCACTTCGGCCCCCCGGCTCTTGATGACCCGCCCCACCAGACAAGAGCAGGCGCAGGCCATTCTGCAGCGAAGGGCGGCCAGGACGGCTTCGCAGATCCTGGGCCGCCGTGCTTCGACCGCCGCCGACTTTGCCGAGGCCTTCACGCTGGAACGCGTCGATATGATCGCGGAGATCGATGGGGTCGTCACCCTGCTCACGCTCGGCCGCAACCGGTCCGGACCGCGAGACGGCCTCTACATCATCGAAGAAGCCGACGGATTCCGGATCTATGTCCAGGAACAGGGAATCCCACAGAATGAGCGATCCGGCATGTCCTTCGACGAGGCGCGCGACGCGGTGATCGATCGCATCGTCATGCTCAACGGGATCCCATATCAGTTCTGAGCGATGCGCTTGTTTGCGGACGGTCCGAGTTCGCAAAGGGATCGCTACGGAACAGGCGCCCATACCGATACGTTGAGGGTGATCGCACGTTTTGCGCACGTATCCTCGAGAGCCAGATACTGCAGATTGCGGTTCTCCAGCAGGTGGATCTCATACCTGGCATCGGGGCAGTCGGTGGCAGGGCCCTTGATTTCTGTCACGAACGCCGTCGTACCCTCGAACGTGGCCACCTTTATCTCAGATGGGCGGTCCACGACCAGGTCTCGGTTCGACGAGCCGTGCCAGGTCCCATCCTCAAAGAAATAGAAAAAGAACTCCCCACCGGTGCCCTGGCGTTCGTAGATCGTCCCGGCGATGCCCTCGAAGGAGTTCACCCGGCCTGGTTCTAGTTCGTCCGGCGTGCCGCCGCAGGCTGCCAATAGCAACAGCCCGACAGCCATCAAGCTTGCGGTGAGTTTCTGTACGAGGTGCCTCCCTGCCGATGATCCTTCGCGAGATGAACGCCGAACTCGAGAACGGCACTCAGGACTGCCGCACGCAGCACGTGTGTTTCAGACCGACGCGGTGATGTCTCCGGATTCCTTGCCTGCCTTTTTGTCGTCGGAATCGGGCTCGTCTCCTTCGCCGCCGCTATCTGTCGGTGCACTCTCAGATGGCTCCTCCTCCTCGAGAAGCGCACCCTTCTCTCGCATCTTGGATACAAGCTTGTCGACGACGGCGGCACGCTTTTCACCAGGTATCCGCTTGGGCAGTCGCGTTTCGAGCTTGTCGCGTATCTCCGATTCGGTGAGGCCCTCCCACTTCGCCTTCTTGGCCGTAACGATCTTGGCCAGGACCACTATGACACCAACGATCAGGCCAAGCTTTACCAGTTTCTTCACGAGTGCTCCTCTCAAGCATTGCCTACATAGTGTATGGCGCTTCGAAACCACCGAATCAAGAAGATGACCCCACGAACCGACGCCCCCCGGTTCAACGGCGGTAGGTAGCATCCTCGGGGTGACGACTACACGCGGCTTCGAGGGCAGGCGTCGATCGAGCAGCGAACGGCTTCCGCCCGGCCAGTACCTGGTGGACGACTTCCCGGTCCTGACAGCAGGGCCCACCCCCGAAATCGCACTCCAGGACTGGACACTGACTGTCGCCGAGGGGTCCACCGAGCGGACCTTCTCGTGGGACCAGTTCACAGAGCTGGCGACCGAGCGATTCACGACGGATCTGCATTGTGTGACTCGATGGTCGAAACTCGATACCGATTGGGAAGGGGTTGCCCTCGACACGCTCATGGAGGCCACCGGTGTGGGCGATGCTCCCTTCGCCCTCATCTCGTCATACGGCGGGTACACGACGAACGTCCCGACCGAGGATCTGGTCGACGGAAGGGCCTGGGTCGCGTTCCGCTACGACGGAGCGGACCTGGAGCCGGAGCATGGCGGGCCTGCCCGTCTCTTGGTCCCGCACCTGTACCTGTGGAAGAGCGCCAAGTGGGTCAACGAGATCCGCTTCTTCGACGAGGACGAGCCCGGATTTTGGGAAGCGGCCGGATATCACAACTACGGGGACCCGTGGAGAGAACAGCGGTACGACGGCGATTGACCTGGCACGCTGCGACGGTGACGGGCTCAGTCCTGGAAACGGAGTCAGCGCGAACGCTGGTTCTCGATGTCGACGATTGGGACGACCATGTGGCCGGGCAACACGTGGATGTGCGCCTGACCGCTGCGGACGGGTACCAGGCGCATCGCAGCTATTCGGTAGCTTCGGCACCAGGCGAGCCGGTGCAGATCACAGTCGAGCGGATCTCCGACGGAGAGGTATCTCCGTTTCTGGTCGACGGCATCGAGTTCGGCGATCGATTCGACGTGCGCGGCCCAATCGGCCGTTACTTCGTTTGGGAGCCGAACGGGCCCGATCCGGTGCTGCTGGTGGCGGGGGGCTCCGGAGTGGTGCCGCTGCGATCGATGCTGCGGCATAGGGCTCATGCCGATGACGCCACTCCGATGCGGCTGCTGTACTCGGCCCGGTCCTGGGACGATGTGATCTACCGCGATGAGCTCGACGAGGAGGCCTCCGCTGGGATCGACGTGACGTGGACGCTCACTCGATCGACGCCCCCCGGATGGAACGGCTATGCCCGGCGGGTGGACGAGGGGATGCTCACCGAGATGATGTGGCCACTCGACACCTCACCACGCGCGTATGTGTGTGGTCCGACGGGATTTGTGGAGAGCGTCGCCGGGCTCCTGCGCAAACTCGAATATGCTGCCTCGGCGATCCGCACCGAGCGGTTCGGTGGAGCGTGAGGTTGGATGACCGTGAGCCATGTTGACGGAAACCGCGCCGCCGGGATCCTCGCCCAGGCCTTTGGACGAGATGTATCCGATGCCACGGGAGTATGCGCTTGGTGTGGTCACCGACACCTGCTTGCGGAGAGCCATGTCTACGACCGGGCACCGGGCGTCGTTATGCGCTGCCCCATCTGTGGCAACGTCGAGATGGTGATTGTCGAAGTGCGAACCGAGGTCCGGGTTTCGTCGCGCGGCTTCCGCTACCTGAATATCGCCTAGATACCAGTGGTCGTCCCTGTGTACTCGAGTGCGGCTACGCCGAATGTCACCGAGTAGACGCTGCAGTACACGACCAGAGAGCGCATGTCGGGTGGCTCGAGGACGGCGGGTACGTCGTAGCTGAGCTCGCCTGTCAACTCGGTGACCTTGCCAAGCTCGGTCATCGTTCCCGAGCGAAGGTCGCCTTTTGGATCCGACGAGAGGTAGATGCGAACGTCTGGAGCTCCGGGAGCGATCCAAACATTCGAAATCCGCACGGTGACGCCTCCTTCACCGTCCCGCGTGACGGTCACGTCGCCTCGGGCCTCGGGACCCGTGATGATGCCGGTGGCGATGACGTCGATCCTCACTCCCGGTCGGCTTGCCGAGTGTATCCGGACCGCGGCGGCCCGATAGGCTCGAAGCGACTACCGCCGGGAGGTCGGCCATGGATAGAGAACAAGTCGCGATCGAGAACCGCCGATTCGACGCCGCGGAAAACGAAGCACTGATCGACATCTCTAGACAGTTCGCCAAGGCGTTCGGCTACACAGCCGAAGACCTCACGGTCGACCCCGCCCTTGCCCAGCTCCTGCGCCTCCGGGTGTCCCAGATCAACAACTGCACCTATTGCATGAACCTCCACTATGAGGTGGCACGTGGCCTCGAAATTCCCCGGGCCAAGATCGACACGCTCACGGCCTGGTGGGAGACCGGGTTGTTCACACCCGCCGAGCAAGCCGCCCTCAACTACACCGAAACCCTCACCCGCATCGCCGACACCACGGTGGCCGACCGATTCGAAAACCACCACGCCGAGCTCGCCGAACACTTCAGCGCGCCAGAGGTCATCGAGATCGCAGCCATCGTCATCAACATGAATGTATGGACCCGGCTCAAACTCGCCGAAGGCGCCACCCCGACGTAAGCGAGTCGGCGACCGGCGACGCCGCGCTAAGCCATGCCCCGTGTTGGCATTTCCTCGACGGCTTCCATCTCCGGCATGTCGGGCTCATCCGCCATCGTTTCTGCCTTTGCGCCATACCAATTGACGCTCGGACGCGCCGATAGACCGTGGACCACGACGCTCAGCAGCACGGTCCAGGTCACAATGATGAAGATCGCGCCCCGTTCGTCGACGCTGCTGTCCAGTACGAGAAGTCCGAAGACGATCGATGCCAGGCCTCTCGGACCAAACCAGCCGAGAAATGCAACGGTGTCCACCTGGAATCTCATGCCGATCATGGAAATAGCAACCGGCACCATGCGAACGACGGTCAGGCTCAGCACCGCGTAGAGCGCGATCTGCCAGGTGAGATCGCCGAGAGCGGGCCCGACGAACGCCCCCCCGAAGATCATGAACGTGAGGAGCACCAGCAGCTGCCCCTCCTCCTCGACGAACTCGAATAGCCGGTGGCCGACGCGCCGGGTGACGTTTCCGATGGCAATGCCGGCAACGAAAGCGGCGATGAAGCCGTTGCCGCCGACCTGCTCGGCAACCGCGAAACCAAGAAGCGGAACCGCCAGGATCGCCAACTGCTGAAAAGTGTGGTTCATCCACCGAGTGGCCGTCGCGTACTGAATCAGAAGTCCAGAAGCGACGCCTACGCCTGCACCTACAAGCAGTCCGAAACCGATCTGCTTGGCGACGAACTCCGTCCAGAATCCGGCCGTCCCCAATCCGCCCGCAGCCGCGGCACCGGCGATGAATATCGACACGAAAGGAACCGCGATCCCATCATTGAGGCCACTCTCCACGTTCAAGGCCTGACGAATCCGCACCGGCACGCGGGCACTGGTGACCACCGCCTGGCCCAACGCGGCATCGGTCGGTGCCAACACCGCCGCAACGAGCGCCGCCTCCCACACACTCAAGCCATCGAAGAGGACAACCGCCGCAACCAGACCGCCTGCGATCGTGAGCGGCATGCCGATTCCCAGCAGCCGGGCGGGAACTGCAGCGTTGCGACTGAGGATTCGAAGGTCAATGCGTGCGGCATCGCTGAAGAGCACAATGACCAATGTGATCTCTGCGACTGCCTCGACCAGCCTGTTCTCGAGGCTGAGGTCCACCACATCGAGGCCCGCGCTTCCGACCAGCAGGCCGAAAGCGACAAAGACCATTGGGCCGGTGATAACTGTGCGTGACAACCGCCCCGATACCAACGCGTAGCCGATCACGAATGCGGCAACGATCGCCAAATCCGCTGATTCCACTGCCAATCCTCCCGACAGAACCACCTTACGGGAACACCCCGCAACTCGCCCCCAGTGTCACGAGCGCGCGCCGATAGGTGTCCGGTCGTCTCGACAGAAGTGGAGCCATTTTCCCGCTCTTGCCGCTTCGCGGCGGGCCGCTCGGACCACGGCTCCGCATATGGCCTTCGCCGATACAGACCGGATCGTGCCCCATTTGCGGAGCCTCAAGAGCGCGCACGAGACCGCTAACCCGCAGATTTCCTGGCTTTTCGCTAGCGCGGCCATTGATTCTGTCGCACATTGGGTGTACTATCGAACGTATGTTCGATAGAGGATTCGATGTGATCCCACCCGGATTGGACGCCATGGAACCCGGCCCCGTCCTCGCAGGGTTCCTGGCCACCATCGACGTGACCGAACTATCTGGCCACGACCGGATCGTGGTGCTACGAGCCCACCACAAGATGGCGTCT